>CAZGYQ010000038.1:0-29795 GCA_964530695.1 uncultured Caulobacteraceae bacterium | reverse complement strand
ATTTTTTACCGGGCGTGGGAGAACAGGACCGCGCGTCTTCAGACGCGCATGGGGCTGCGGCGCCAGACTCCGGGGAATCTCGCGTGTCCTGAAATACCGGTTGCGCGTCTGAAGACGCGCGGTCCCTTCGACGGTGTTTGTCATGATGTGTCTGGAGCGTGGGCGCCCCAGCCCGTTTTTGGGCCCACGTCCGCTGTCGAAAGGGTGACGTCGGCGGGGGCGCCGCCGCTCCATGTGATCGCGAGCCGTCCGGTGGAGATGGACTTCGGAACCCGCGCGATGGCGCGTTGCACCACCCGGTCGAATTCGTTCAGCGCATCACGGATGTCGCGGAGCGATCTGAGTTTGATTCCGCGCGTGTAGAGCCGGATGAGGTTCAGTCGTTGTTGTACATACCTGAACCCGCCGCGCGCGGACGGCGGACGCATCCACTTTCGCGCGCGGCGCTGGAACGTCATGCGCGAGACCATCGTCAAGAACAGGAGTTCACGCACCTCGCGGCGCGCTTCGCGGATATCGCCGCGCAAGCCGATGCGTTCCGCACGATTGCCGAACGAGAGCACCCACCACGCAAACAGCTCCAGCACCCACAGCCGGAGGGACCGGACGTGGGTTTTTAACTTCTCGATGCTGTTGCGGAGTGGTCTGGTGATCTGCATTGGCTCCATCGCCTGTTGAAAACACGGCGATGATCCCACGGCTGAGAACCCGGTCGGATAGATTCACGTGCGCTTGTTGGCGCGCATGGGCGGGCGCGGGGGAAAGTGTGGGACTGCGCGGGATCTATCCCCGCATTTTCAGGCGAATTGCCTCTCCCTCCCTCCATGGAGAGGGTCCGCCGCACATGCGGCGGGGGTGGGGTGCGGGCTCGATGCAGAAAACGGGGCGCGTGAGGCGATGACCGCTTGGCGCCATCCGCGCACATCGCCCCATCACCTCGCGCGCGCCCCACCCGGCCTTCGCGCCGCTCAGGCCACCCTCCCCATGGAGGGGAGGGAGAACCAAGTGGCTAGAATTTCGTTGCGGATTTTCCGGCGGCCAGGGAAGTCCCAACAATCGCGAAAACGATGGACACTCCTGCAACAACCCAAGCACGCTGTTGCCACACTTCTACCTGAACCCTGTGGTTCGTTTGAGCGTGACAAGCTTCAACGTCATATTGAAAACAACTGTAGGCCCACGCGGCCTTTGTGTGGGGGCTGACGAGCGCGCCGGGTATCACTGCCTTGCCTATCGCGATGCAGAGACCGAACACACCCCACACCGCCAGACTGACTCCCACCTTATTTCCAATCCACTTGAATTCTCCATCCACCTCACGCCGCCGTCGGCAATTTGTAATCCTTGAACGTCTCGCGCAGGGCCATCTTGTTGATCTTGCCCGTCGCGCCGAGCGGGATCGCGTCGACGAACGCCACGTCATCGGGCGTCCACCACTTGGCGATCTTGCCTTCGAGGAATTTTAGCACCGCGTCCTTCGTCGGCTCCTCGCCCGGCTTCTTCTGGATGATGAGCAACGGGCGCTCATCCCATTTCGGGTGATAGATGCCGATGACGGCGGCGTTCGCCACGCCTGGCGCGCCGACCGCGATGTTCTCGATGTCGATGGAGCTGATCCACTCGCCGCCGGACTTGATCACGTCCTTCGCGCGGTCGGTGATGGTCATGAAGCCCAGCGGATCGATGGTGGCGACATCGCCGGTGTCGAACCAGCCGTCGGCGTCGGTCACCGTGCCGTCGGGGTTCTTCGCGCCGTCGTTCTTGTAATACGCCTTCGCCACCGACGGTCCGCGCACCAGCAGGCGCCCGAACGCCTTGCCGTCGCGCGGCATGTCCTTGCCGGCGTCATCGACGATCTTCATCTCCACCGTATACGGCGTCTTGCCCTGCTTCAGCTTCAGCTTGATGCGCTCCTCGTGCGAGAGCGCATCTTCCGTCGGCCCCATTGTGCACAGCGTGCCCATCGGGCTCATTTCCGTCATGCCCCACGCGTGGATGACCTCCACGCCGTAGTCTTCCTCGAATGCGCGCAGGATGGCCTCGGGCACCGCCGAACCGCCGATCACCACGCGCTTCAGCGTGGAGAGTTTCAGGTTGTTGTCGCGCATGTGCTGCAGGAGCATGAGCCACACAGTCGGCACGGCGGCCGTGAACGTAACCTTTTCCGTTTCCAGCAATTCGTAGATCGACTGCCCGTCGAGCTTCGCGCCCGGCATCACCAGCTTGCAGCCGGCCATCGGCGCCATGAACGTGATCGCCCACGCATTGGCGTGGAACATCGGCACCACCGGCAGCACCACGTCCTTCGCGCGCAGGCCGAACGCGTCGCCCATGCTGGCCGCGAACGCGTGCAGCATGTTGGAGCGGTGCGAGTAGAGCACGCCCTTGGGGTTGCCCGTCGTGCCCGACGTGTAGCAGAGCCCCGCCGCGGTGTTCTCGTCGAAGCCGCCCCAGGGCACGTCGGTCGAGCGGCCCGCGATCCACGTCTCGTAGCTCATCACGTTCTTGAGCGTGGTCTGCGGCATGTGCGCGTCGTCGGTGAGGATGACGTAGAACGTCACCGTCTCGAGCAGCGGCGCGATCTTCTCCACGATCGGCAGGAACGTCGTGTCGAATGCGAGCATGCGGTCGCCGGCGTGATTGATGATCCAGGCGATCTGCTCCGGCAGGAGGCGCGGATTGACCGTGTGCAGCACCGCGCCGATGCCCATCGCGCCGTACCAGACCTCCATGTGCCGGGCGGAGTTCCATGCCAGCGTCGCGATCCGGTCGCCGAGTTCGACGCCCCCTTCCAGCAGCGCCCGGCTCACCTGGCGAGCGCGGGTCCACATCTGGTCATAGGTGACGCGCACCACCGGTCCCTCGACCGAGCGGGTGACGATCTCGCGGGCCGGGTGCGCCGTCTTCGCGTGCGTCAGCACCCGGTCGAGCGTCATCGGCCAGTCCTGCATCAACCCCTGCATGCGTCTTCTCCCGTCGTCTTCTCGGATCGCGCGAACGCGTTGGACGGGACCTTAAAGGCGCAATGACAGGGCGGCAATTTCCTCCGAAGGGGAAAAGACTGCGGGCAAGCTACGCCGCGAGGCGCAGACCCGAACCGAGCCGGAACGGCGCGCGCCCCGCCTTGAACTTCCGGGCCCGGAAGATGCGCACCACGGGCTCCGCGCCCGGTTCGACGCTGACCTCGCGGGCGACGGGATCGGAATCGTTGGCGGCGGCGAGGTCGAGCATGTCGCGTGCGATCCACGTGGCGGCGCGGGCGGCGGCGGCCGGCGCGCGCAACGGCGATTTCATGGACAGCCTGAGCGTCGGCGAGAACGAGGCGCCGGCAGCGTTGCTGCCCCAGACCGTCGCGACGATGCACGACGGCACGGCATAGTCGCCCCAGAGCGAGGTGACGAGCGCCAGCCGGTCCGGCGCGATGACGTCGCGGGCGATGTCCTCGGCGCGGGCCGCGCGCGGCGTCAGCGTCGGCGCTGGATCGCCATGGCGCGTGGGGTTGCGGGTGAAGAGCGTCGCCATGACGATCGCCGCCACCAGTCCCAGTCCCGACAGAACCGCCCTGCGCACACCCATTTGACCCGAAGCTCCTCGCGGATAATTCCACCCGGAAGACTTCCAGCGACACGGTTAACAAATCGCCAATTCGGGGTCGCCCCTCACGGATAGAGCCGGTCCTTCGCCCAGGGCGCGTCGGCGCCGGCGCGGGTGAACGCCAAGCGGTCGTGCAGGCGGAACGGGCGGTCGCGCCAGAACTCGATGCGCAGCGGGCAAAGCCGCCAGCCCGTCCACTGTGGCGGCCGCGGCACCTCCCCCAGTCCGAAGCGCGCCGCCTGCTCGGCGATGCGCTTTTCCAGCGCGAACCGGCTTTCCAGCGGCCGCGACTGCTCGGACGCCCACGCCCCGATGCGCGCGCCCCGGTCGCGGGAGGCGAAGTAGGCGTCGGCGGTCTGGGGCTCCACGAAGCTCACCGGCCCGCGGATGCGCACCGACCGGCGCAGCGACTTCCAGTGGAAACAGAGCGCAGCGCGCGGATTGGCGGCGAGCTGGCCGCCCTTCGAACTCTCCGTGTTGGAATAGAAGGTGAAGCCGCGGGCGTCGAAGTCCTTCAGGAGCACCATGCGCACGTCGGGGAAGCCGTCGGCATCCGCCGTGGCCAGCGCCATGGCGTTGGAATCGTTGGGCTCCTTCTCGCGCGCCTCCTTGTACCAGGCGGTGAACAGCGAAAGCGGCTCGTCGGTGGCGAAGAGCTGGGCGTCGTCTGGCGGCGGGCCGGACTTGGCGTACTCCTCGGAGGACGGCGACGGGGGGATCAGGTCATTGCGGGTCATTTCCAAGTTTGACATGCCTGCCCTTGCGCGCGCCACTGGCCAGTGACACCTTTGATTCCGAATTTGGACCGAACATCATGGCAAACAATCCACCAAAGCAAGCGAGCGTCAAGCAAAGTAAGTCGGGCTTTTCTACGTCGAAGGACGTGGCCGCCTTTAAGACAGCTTCAAGTGCATTGACCAAAAAACTTACCAAAAGCCAAGCAACGGCGAGCGCATATATTCAGTCGCTGAACGAAAAGCGACCCAAGAAGTAGCTTATGCACAATCTGGCTGGGGGGCTGGTTCTTGGATACCACGGTTGCGATGAGGCCGTTGGCGAGAGCCTGCTGCGGGGTGATGCGTTCACGCCGAGCGAAAATTCCTGGGACTGGCTCGGACACGGGATCTATTTCTGGGAGTCAAATCCGAAGCGCGGGTTCGATTTCGCAACAGAACTATCCTCTTCGAAGTACAAGCACGCGAAAGTCAAAACGCCCTTTGTCGTCGGTGCCGTGATAAACTTGGGCCTCTGCCTCGACCTGACGTCCAAGGCTGGCATCGATTTCGTCCGAACTGCGCACGCCGCGCTGAAAGCGGTCTACCTCGCGGCAGGGGCAACGCTGCCCTCCAATGAGCCAAGCCTGCTACGCCGCGACCTCGACTGTGAAGTGGTGGAGCACTTGCACCGCACTCGTATTGCCGGTGGAGCCGCCGCCGCCGATACCGTGCGAGGCGTGTTCGTTGAAGGAGGGCCAGCCTACGAAGGCGCTGGGTTCAACGAGAAAACGCACATCCAGATCGCCGTAAGAAATCCTGAATGCATCAAAGGTGTATTCAGAGTGCCGAAAGAACAATACGCCTAGCCTCCATCATGTCCCACAATACCTTTGGCCATCTTTTCCGCGTCACCACCTGGGGCGAGAGCCATGGGCCGGCCCTCGGTTGCGTCGTCGACGGCTGCCCGCCGGGCGTGCGGCTGACCGCGGAGGACCTGCAGCACTGGCTCGACCGCCGCCGGCCGGGCGTGAGCCGCTTCGTCACCCAGCGCCAGGAACCGGACGCGGTGAAGATCCTCTCCGGCGTGTTCGAAGACGAAAAGACAGGCGGCCCCGTCACCACCGGCACGCCGATCTCGCTGCTGATCGAAAACGTGGACCAGCGCTCAAAAGACTATTCCGAGATCCGCGACGCCTACCGGCCGGGCCACGCCGACTATACCTACGACGCCAAGTACGGCGTGCGCGACTATCGCGGCGGCGGACGCTCCTCGGCGCGCGAGACGGCGGCGCGGGTGGCGGCGGGCGGCGTTGCGCGCAAGGTGCTCTCGCACCTCTACGGCGAGGCCGTGTCGATCCGCGCGGCGCTCATCCAGATCGGCCCCGACGCCATCGACCGCAGCGTCTGGGATTGGGACGAGACCGAGCGCAACGTCTTCTGGTGCCCCGATGCGGACGCCGCCGCGCGCTGGGAGATCGATCTCGACGCCGCGCGCAAGGCCGGCTCCTCGCGCGGCGCGGTGGTGGAGGTGATCGCCAGCGGATTCCCCGCGGGCCTCGGCGCCCCGGTCTACGCCAAGCTCGACGCCGACATCGCGCAGGCGCTGATGAGCATCAACGCCGTGAAGGGCGTGGAGATAGGCGCGGGCTTTTCCGCCGCCATGCTTTCAGGCGAACTCAACGCCGACGAGATGACCGCAGGCAATGACGGCAAGCCCGTCTTCCATTCCAACAACGCCGGCGGCATTCTCGGCGGCATTTCCACCGGACAGGACATCGTCGCCCGCTTCGCCGTGAAGCCCACCTCCTCGATCCTCAAACCACGCAAGTCCATCACCAGCGACGGCCGCGACACGGAAGTCTCCACCAAGGGCCGTCACGACCCGTGCGTCGGCATCCGCGCCGCGCCGGTGGCCGAAGCGATGCTCGCGTGCGTGCTGGCCGATCACGCCCTGCGGCACCGGGGACAGATGGGCGGCTGAGGGGCTGGTGTTGGACCGGGGCGGACACCGCTCTCGTTCCTTCTCCCCTTGAGGGGAGAAGGTGGTCGAGTGCAGCGAGACCGGATGAGGGGCTAGGGGCCGGAAGTGATTGCGCGTCGGCTTTTCGCCGGGAGTGGACACTAGGCCAGACTAATAACCCGAACTGTCGATATCATTAGGTCGCCGGGGTCTACAGTCTCACGAGTAACCACGGGCGCATCCGTGCTGATGACATCGATCACGTGATGCTCGCAGATAACTTCGAAATGACGAAGCCTTCCGGGGTAGTCGTCGGTCGCCCAGGTCGCGCTGCTGATGAAATCTCGGAAAGCGGACGTGTCTCTCTCAATCAGCATATTCACTAGGTTCGGCGCCCCCTTTTCAAGAGCGTAGGACTCATTTCGCACAGCGTAACTGACGTATGATTTCCAGAAGACCACGAGTGCGTCCGTTTGATTCAGCGGCAACACCTCCCGGCCTGGGATGTCGATGTCGCCCACAGATTCAATCACCGGACCTTGTGCCTCTGCCTCGATAAGCAGGAGCCGCAGTCGATTGGTTGCAGGTTCGGAAATTTGGCCAAGGAAGAAGGACCTGTGCCCCAGCGGAAAGCCAAACAATTCGGTCATGGTTTCGTTTCCCGCTCTGGTTAGGGCTTAATCGTAACATAGGCGTCGGACGGGACGGTGTCCGCACAGGGCCAAGTCCAGACGCACTGGCATCCACTCATCCGGCCGCTGCGCGGCCACCTTCTCCCCTCAAGGGGAGAAGGGACAGAAACGGCGCCCGGCGAACACCCATACGAGCGCGCCGCAAACACCTCTCACATAGCAGTCGCATCATGCGCGCTGGCCCGCGCCGCGGCGGCGGACGAGCTTCTCGATCTCCACGGCGACGAAAACCACGCACGACGCACTGATGCACACGATGAGCTCGGTCGCCGTCAGCGCCTTTGTGTGAAAGATCGGCTGCAGGGCCGGAACATAGATCGTCGCCATCTGGAGCAGCGCGGTGATCGCGACGGTCCACAGCAGCGGCGGGTTCGATGCGAGCCCGATCTCGATCAGCAGGTTCTTTTCCGAACGCACGGCCAGGCAATGCCCGAGCTGGGAGAGCGTGAGCACCGTGAACACCATCGTCTGCCAGTTCGGCGATCCCGTATGCAGCGCCCAAGCCTGCACGAGCAGGCACACCGCGCCCATCAGGAAGCCGACCCACAGGATGTGAGACGCCATGGCGTGCGCGAACACGCTCTCGTTCGGCGGCCGCGGCGGGCGGGACATGACATCGCGCTCGGCGCGTTCGCCCGCGAGCGTCAGCCCCGGCAGACCGTCGGTGACGAGGTTGATCCAGAGAATGTGGATGGGCAGCAGAGGGATCGGCATGCCCACGAACGGCGCGAGGAAGATCGTCCAGATCTCCCCGGCGTTGCTGGTCATCGTGTAGCGGATGAACTTGCGCACGTTGTCGTAGATGCGCCGGCCTTCGCGGATGGCGCGCACGATGGTGGAGAAATTGTCGTCGGTGAGGATCATGTGCGCCGCTTCGCGCGCCACGTCCGATCCGTCGCGGCCCATGGCCACGCCGATTTCGGCGCGCTTGAGCGCGGGCGCGTCGTTCACGCCGTCGCCGGTCATGGCGACATATTCGCCGTTCGCCTGCAGGGCTTCGACGATGCGGATCTTCTGCGCCGGATCGACGCGCGCATAGACGCGCACGTGGCGCGCGCGATCGGCGAGCGCGTCCGGTGACAGTGTCGCCAGTTCCTCGCCGGTCATCACGGCGTCCTGCGCGTCGTCGATGACGCCGAGCCGCAGGGCGATGGCGCGCGCGGTGCCGGCGTGGTCGCCGGTGATCATGACAGGCGTGACGCCGGCGGCCTTGCAGAGCGCGATCGCCTCCTTCACGCCGGCGCGCGGAGGATCGGCGAGGCCGGCGAGACCGAGAAAGACGAGATCTTCCTCGAGTGCGTCCATCTCTCCGGGATTGTCGGCGAAGCTGCGTTGCGCCACGGCGATGACGCGCAATCCCGCAGCCGCCATCCGCTCGGCCTGCGCGTGCATGGCGTCCAGGTCGAGCGGCGCTGCGCCTGCCTCCCCATGCGTGCGCGCCAGCCGCGGCGCCAGCGCTTCCACCGCGCCCTTGACGACCGAGACATGCGCGCCATCGAGGTGATGGAGCGTGCTCATGCGCCGTCGTTCCGAACTGAACGGCAGTTCCGCCAGACGCGGCGCGGCGGCGTCGATGTCGGGCTTGACGAAGCCGTGCGCCGCGGCCGCCTCCATCAGCGCGATTTCGGTCGGATCGCCGATGGCGCGGTCGGTTCCGGGCTGCGCATCGTTGCAGAGCGCGAGGGCGCGATAGAAATCCTGCGAAGGTTCACCCGACGCCGCCGGCGCCCAGGCCGCTTCCATGCGCATGCGGTTTTCGGTGAGGGTGCCGGTCTTGTCGGTGCAGACGTAGGTCACCGATCCAAGGGTCTCGACGGCGGGCAATTTGCGGATGAGGGCGTGCTGGCGCGCCATCCGGAACGCGCCGACCGCGAGCGCAATGGAAATGACCGCCGGCAGCGCCTCGGGGATCGCCGCAACCGCAAGGCTCACCGCCGTGAGCAGCATCAGCGTCGGCGGCTCGCCGCGCAACACGCCGGCCGCGAACACGACCGCACAGATGACGAGAACCGCCCACGCCAGGCGTGCGCCGAACCGCGCGAGCCTGCGCTGCAGCGGCGACTTCGCTTCCTCGGCGCCGCGGATCAGGTTGGCGATCTTGCCGAATTCGGTGTGGCGGCCGATGGCGACGACCACGCCGACGCCGCGCCCGTTGGTCGTGAGCGCGCCCTTGTAGGCCATGCCGCGGCGTTCGCCGACCGGCGCATCGGCGCGCGCGACGAAGGCCGCATCCTTGTCCACGGGGGCGGATTCGCCCGTCAGCACCGCCTCGGCGCATTGCAGGCGCGCGGTCTCGATCAGGCGCAGATCGGCAGGCGCCACCGCGCCCGCTTCGAGCAGCACGATATCGCCGACGACAAGCGCTTCGGCGTCGATCGTCTCGACGGCCCCGTCCCGGCGCACGCGCGCATGCGGCGCAGCCATCCGCTTGAGCGCGGCGATGGCGTTTTCCGCGCGGTATTCCTGAGCAAAGCCGATCGCCGCATTGATGAGGATGATCACCACGACGGCGATCGAGTCCTTCGGATCGCCCACAATTCCCGAGATGATCGCCGCGGCGATCAGCACGAGGATCATGAAGTCGCTGAACTGGTCCAGCGCCATGCGCCAGAGCGGCCTGCGCGCGCCCTCCGCCATGACGTTGGGACCGTCGCGGGCATGACGCTCCGCCGCGACCTCGCTGCTCAGCCCCGACGCCGGATCGACGGCGAGACGTTGCAGGCACTGCGGCGCATCGAGGGCATGCCAGGCGGCGTCAATGGTCGGCTCGTCCATGAACGTCCCGGCGAAAAGGCGACAGTCGACACGTTCTATCAGCTTCGCGTTGCGACCGCGATCTCTACCTTCCAGACGAGACGCAAGCCGCGCTCTATCCCTTCTTCCCGGCCAGCGTCGTCAGCAGCACGCGCCAGTGCGTGAGCCCGTTGTAGAAGCTCGTCACCGACACGCGTTCATTGAGCCCGTGCGCGAGATCGTCGCTGTCCTTGCTGAAGATTTCGCCGACGCCGTAGGTCGGAATGCCGGCGGCGCGGTAGAACACGCCGTCCGTGGCGCCCGCCGACATGCTCGGCGTCACCGTCACGCCGGGATAGTTCGCATGCACCGCGGCCGTCGCCGCCGCAAGCACGTCCGGCCGCAGGGGCGAGGCGTCGCTGGAGATGTAGTTGCTCTGGAGAGGCTTCACCTCGATCTTTGCGCCGGCGAGCTCCTGCAGCTTTTCCTGCACCGTTGAGATCGCCACGCCCGGGAAGATGCGGCAGTTCACGGTCGCTGCGGCGCTCTGCGGCAGCGCGTTGTCGGCATGCCCGCCCGCGAGCAGCGTCGGGATACAGGTCGTGCGCAGTTGCCCCACGTGGAACGGGCTTGCCGAGAGCGTCGCCGCCGCGCGGCGGTCCCCCGGACGCGCGGCGAACCGCACCATGGCTGCGCCGATGGCGCCCTCGACCGACGGGCCTGTGGTACGGAAGCTTGCGAGCGTCGTGTCGTTCCACATCACCGGAAACTGGTAGGCGCGCACGCGCGAGAGCGCATCCATCACCTCATAGATCGCGTTGTCGGGGCGCGGCTGCGAAGAATGGCCGCCCGGATTGCGCGCCGTGAGCGAAAAGCTCGCGAACGTCTTTTCCGCCGTCTGCAGGAAATACCCCACCGGCGCGCCGGTCGCTTCGTCGAGGCCGCCGCCGCCCGCGTCGGTGTTCAGCGCGAATTCCGCGTCGATGAGATCGCGGTGCTCGCGCACGAGGGATGTCGCCGTGAGGCCGACCGTCTCCTCGTCGCCGGTGAAGGCGATGATGAGGTCACGGGTGGGCTGGAAGCCCTCGCCGCGCAGCGTGATGAAGAGCGAGGTCAGGATCGCCACGCCAGACTTGTTGTCGGATGCGCCGCGTCCGAAGAAATAGCCGTTCTCTTCCACGAGCGTGAACGGATCGCGCTGCCAGTCGCCGCGATGCGCGGTGACCACGTCCATGTGCGCCATCAGCAGGATCGGGCGTCCGCCCGAGCCGTCGCCGCGATACCGCACGACGAGGGAAGCCGTCTCTCCGTGCGGCAGCACGTGGATGTCGCTGTCGGGGAAGCCCGCCGCGCGGAAGCGGCCCGCGAGATACGCCGCCATCTCCGGCGTGCGCTTGCCTTCCACGGAAGTGTCCATGCCCACGATGCGGCTGTAGATCTCGCGCGCCTGCGCCCGTTCGGCCGCGCCCGGGCCCTCTGCATGCGCCTCGCCTGCAAGGACGAGGAATACGAACGCGCCGACGATGCGCGCGAACTTGCAGACGAACATGACGATCTCCCCGATGACGCGCCATGCTGGAAGCGCACGCGCGGCTTGGCAATAGCGGCGGACTTCAGGTGCGCCTGAACCGCATGACCTTCGTCAGGAACGCCAGCTCCGTTTCCTCGAGCCTGAGCCCCGCTTCGCCGAAAAGCCCGGCGAGATCTTCCTGCTGGTACGACCCGTAAAACGGCTCGTGGAAGCCGACGGGGAAATACTCGATCATCCGGTCGAGATCGGGCGCATCGCCCGTCTGCAGGGAATCAGCGAACACGAGGACGCCGCCCGGCTTCAGGACGCGCGCGATTTCCTTCGCCGCGTCGCGACGTACGCGCGGCGGCAGTTCGTGGAAGAGATAGACGCATGTCATCGCATCAAGGCTCGCGTCCGCGAACGGCAGCGCTTCGGCCTGACCGACGACGATCTCGGCCTGCCGCCACGCCTTCACGCGCGCCCGCGCGGCGTCTGCATACGCCGGAGACAGATCGAGGCCCGTGACCGGCATGCGGGGGAAGGCGTCGAGAATCTGCGTCAGAAACCGGCCGTTGCCGCAGGCGAGATCCAGAAGCTTCACGCCCCGCTGATCGCGTCCCTTCAGTCCCCGCGCGAGCGAGCCGAGTGCGATCCTCCGCATGGCGTCCGCCGCGCCGGCGAACAGCACTTCGACCTGCGTGTCGTAGAGTTCAGCGCTTTCTTCGGTCAGCCAGCCGCCGCTCTGGTAGTGGAAGTTCTGCAGATAATACGCCGGATAGCGCGAGCGATCGGCGTTGGAGCGCACCTCGACGCCGCGCCGTTCCACGCGCCGTTCGTCCACGCGCGGCACGTCGCGGAAAAAACGGAGACTGTCCTCGAAAGCGCGCAGCAACTTTGCGACGCTCAGGTCGCGCGGCGCGGGATAGAGGCCGGCGTCTATGTTGGCGCGGTCGGCGGCGAAAAGGTCAGTGAAGGCCTGACGGATGCGCTTCTTGTCGCCGGCCGGCGCGTCTGGACGGAACTTCGGTTCGCCGGGACGATCGAACGGCTTCGAGATGCGACGGGCTGCGAGATAGTGCGAGGCGTACCATGCGACGCGTGCGCCCTGCGTGAGCGTGTAGCGCGCGCGACCGGCGAGGCGTCCGACGTCTTCCACCAGGCTCATCCCGCTGTCCCCTTCTTCGCGACCTTCCGCTTCACTTTCGCCGGCGGCTTCTCAACCGGCTCCTTCTCAAGAGGTTGGGGCCATTTGGTGATGCGCTTCATCAGGCCCTGCACCTTGAGGCGCCCTTCCGGCCGCGTCTTGCCGCGCACGGAGACGTTGGCCTGATGCACGGTGTCGCGGTCGCCGCTGACCAGAGGGTGCCACCAGAAAAGCTCCTTGCCCTCCGACACGAGCCGGTACGCGCAGGTCTTCGGAATCCACTTGTAGCGCGGCACGTTTTTCGGCGTGAGGCGCACGCAGTCGGGCACGATCTTCTTGCGGTTCGCATAGTCCTTGCACTGGCAGGTCGCGCTATCGAGCTGTTTGCACGCGACATCAGTCAGGTAGATTTCGCCCGTGTCGGCGTCCTCCAGGCCGATGAGGCAGCACTTGCCGCAGCCGTCGCAGAGCGATTCCCACTCCTGCGGGTTCATTTCGGCGAGCGCCTTGGTTTTCCAGAACGGCAGTTCCGGCTCGGCCTTCTTGCGCTTTGCAGCCGTCATCGCTCCAGCACCCCGACGACCTCCACATGCGGCGTCCAGCGAAACTGGTCCACCGGCGTCACCCGCTTCAACACGAACCCTGCGTCCACCAGCACCTTCACGTCGCGCGCGAAGGTCGCCGGATCGCACGACACCGCCGCCACGCGACGCGCCTTCGACGCCGCGATCTGTTCAGCCTGCAACTTGGCGCCGGACCGGGGCGGATCGAACACGACGGAATCATAGCGTTTCAGTTCGAGCGCCGCGAGCGGCGTGCGGAGCAGATCGCGCTTTTCAATGGATACGCCGCGCAAGCCCCCCACCGCATCGGCCGCCTTCTTCAACGCCTGAAGCATTTCGGCGTCGCCCTCCACCGCATGCGTCTCGGCGAAGTCGCACACGCGCAACGCAAACGTGCCGACGCCGGAAAACAGGTCCGCAACGCGCTCGGCGCCGCTGAGCGCGTCGCGCACCAGATCGCCTAGCACGCGCTCGCCTTCCAGTGTCGCCTGCAGGAACGCGCCCGGCGGCGGAAACACGCGTGCGGAACCGATCGTCACCATCGGCGCGCGCCGCGCCACGAGCGTTTCGCCATCGAACGCCAGCCGCGCAAGATCAAGCGATTCAGCAATGCGCGCCGCGGATTCGAGGCGCCCGCGATCAAAGCCGGACGGACGGCCCGCGCCCTTGATCGACACGTCGAGGCCGGTTTCGGTGGCGAGGCATTGCAGCGTGATCTCGCCGCGCGCCGGCGCGAAGGCCTCGGAAAGGTCGCGCAGGCGCGGCAGCGCATCCGCCAGCGCCGGCGAAAGCACCGGACACGCATTGATCGGCTCGATGCGCGCGCCGCCGCGCTCGACGAAGCCGAAACGAACGGTGCGGCCTACGCGCTGCGCATGGAACGCCGCACGGCGGCGCCCCTCGCCCCACGCGACGACGATTGGATCGACCTCGGCATCGAGTCCGCGCCGCGCCAACGCGCGCACCACCTCGTCACGCTTCCACGCCAGATAGGGGACGTCGGCCCAGTGCTGCAGCTGGCAGCCGCCGCAGCGCGTGAAGTGTGCGCACGGCGCCGCCACGCGCTCGGCGCTCGGACTTTCGATGACCTGGACTGCCGCCCGCCCGCCAGTCACTTTCGCGCGCACCCGCTCGCCCGGCAGGGCGTAGGGCACGTAGATGGGGCCGTCCTCGCCGGCGGCCAGCGCGTCGCCGCGCGCTCCCATCTCCACGATGTCGAGCACGGCTTCGACGCCGCCGACGGCGACGGTCTGGACGGCCCCCCGGCTGGCCGGGCGGGTGCGGACGGATCGGTCGATGCGCTTCATGCGGCGTTCAGGCAGACTTTGCTTTCTTGTCCCTCGAAGGCTGGCGGAGACGGTTCCGGCAAGCCCCTGAGGAGATTTCACCATGCGCGTTCGAGCTCTTGTCGCTCTTTCGGCGATGTCGGCGGCTCTGGCCGCGACAGCCGTTCCCGCTTCCGCCCAGTCCTACTCCAATTCGAACCCCGGCTACTATGGGGGCCAGAACGGGGTGAACCCTGACGCCTACTGCGCACAGGTGCGCCAGAACCGCATGATGATCGGCGGCGCCATCGGGGCGGCTGTCGGCGCGGTGCTGGGCAACAACCTGGCGGCCCGCAACGCCCAGACGGAAGGCTCCGCCCTTGGCGGCGTCGCCGGCGCCGCCACGGGCGCCATGATCGGCCGCAGCACCGGGCGGTGCTCGCCCGCAGCCCAGCGCCAGCAGCAGCAGGCCTATGGCCAGCCCCAACCTTACGGCGCGGCCCCGGCCTACGAGCCGGCCTATGAACCCCGACGCGGCGACTACCCGCTGGCCGGCGGTCCCGACAGCGGTCGCGGCTACCAGACCTCCGGCGGCGGCTACCAGTCCGCCGACTCGTGCCGCTGGGGCTCGGTGACGACCCGTGACCCCGAAGGCCGTGAGATCCGCGAGAGCGTCTACATGTGCCGTGGCCGCGACGGCGTCTGGCGCCCGCAATAACCGCGACGCCCTACCCCTCCCCACACTGACTGATCGGGCCCCGGCGAAAGCCGGGGCCTTTTTCGAGGCAGTCACGCGTTGCGATCAAGTCGCTGGAACAACCCCTTCTCAAAATTCTTCTCGAACGCCTCGCCCTCAGGTTCATCTACGAGATGCAACCAACTGTCATCACGATTGAGGACCGCGCCGATCGCGACATAAGAGACCTTGCGTGCATCGATCTCCGCATCTGTCGCGCCGCGCATGTCTCCCCGAATTCTCCAGCCGCTGTCAGGGAATTTGTCTCCGTCCCGGAGCATGTCCGCCGGCTCTCTCCAGAGGTAGTGGACCGGGAGACCTTCATAGAGCACGGCGCTGTCCACCAGGCATCGCTCCCAATACTCTCGACGCGGAGTTGGGTTAAGGCGCTTCCAAGTCGTTGGGTCGCTGAACACCACGTTAATTGCGTGCGAGCGTGGTGCGCGGACCGTGCAGCCCTTTTGCAGTTCCGGCATATCGTCCGGTTGCGATTCCAGCACGCCCTCCAGCCAATTCCCGTCGACGAATTCCACGCGCACCCACTTGCGCTCCGCGTCCCACTTTTCGCTCCGAAGAGTGGCTCGGAAGATGAACTGTACGAGATCACCAACGCCAATTGCCGCAAGGGCCTCGGGCTCCGGCAGAAAATATGTGTACTTTGCGCTTTCAGCGATTGGCCTGGGATCGTCGATCTCGAACGAGTTTGTCATTTCAATTGTTCCGCGACAATTGCTCGTACCGCGTGCAGCACGAACTCGGGCGCGCCGTCGCCGCCACGGATGTCGCTGTCGACGAGGCTCCTTACGGAGAAGCCCGCGAGGCCATCGAGCGCGCGGGCAACCTCCTCCGCCACCAGCCGCGCCGCTTCGCGTTTCAGCAGCGCGCCGCCACGGCCGGGTCCGATTTCGTACTGCGGTTTCACCAGCGCGACGAGTTCGGCGCCCGGCGCCGCGACTGAAAGAGGAGCCGGCAGCACCTTGGCGAGCCCGATGAAACTCGCGTCGCAGACGATGCGCGACGGCGCGAAGCCGAGCATCTCCGCCGTCAGCGCGCGCGCGTCGACGCCTTCCATCACCTGCACGCGAGGATCGTCGCGCAGCGTGTGGTGCAGTTGGTCACGCCCGACATCCACCGCCGCCACGCGCACCGCGCCGCGCGCGAGCAGCACCTGCGTGAAGCCGCCGGTCGACGCGCCGACGTCAAGGCACTCACAGCCCTTCACCGAAACGCCAAAGCGCACGAGTGCCGCATCGAGCTTCACCCCGGCGCGCGACACCCACGGATGCGGCGCCTCGAACGTGAGGATCGCATCTTCGTCAATCGCCTGCGAGGCCTTCAGGACCAGTGCCCCGTTCGCGGTCACGCCGCCCGCCTCGATGGCGGCCTGCGCCCGGGCGCGGCTCTCGGCGAGCCCCTTCGCCACCAGCAATTGATCCGCGCGCATCCGGCCCATCCGCATTCCTCTTGCGCGGCGGCCGCAGGAGCGCAAGGCTGTGCGCCTGATCCCGAGCATATGGGACGGGGAGGATGAAGAGATGAGCATGGACATTTCCCGGCGCCGCCTGATGGAAGGCGCCGCAGCCGTCGGCGTGACAGCTGCGATCGCCGCCTGCGCGCCGGACAAACCCGTCCCGCGCGGGGACGTGCTGGGCAATCTCGATGCGGTCGGCGTCGCCGAGAAGATCCGCAACAAGGAGTTCACGGCGCTGGAGGCGGTCGAATCCGCCATCGCGCGCGCGGAAAAGATTCAGCCGCAGCTCAATTTCATGGTCACCGACATGTTCGCGCACGCGCGCGAGGCCGCCGCGAAACCGCAGACGGGCATGTTCGCGGGCGTGCCGACGTTGATCAAGGACCTGAACGACGTCACCGGCTTCCCGACGAAATTCGGCTCTCGCGCCTTTGCGACGGCGCCGCCTGCCGCCGCGCAGACGCCCTACACGAATTCCATCATGGCCTCCGGCGTCGTGCCGATCGGCAAGTCGACGACGCCGGAGTTCGGCTTCACCGCCACGACCGAGCCCCTGCTCACAGGCGCCACGCTCAATCCCTGGAACACTAAGCACTCGTCCGGCGGCTCCTCGGGCGGGTCCGCGGCGGCGGTCGCGGCTGGCGTCGTGCCGATCGCGCACGCGAGCGACGGCGGCGGATCGATCCGCATTCCCGCGTCATGCTGCGGCCTCGTCGGCCTCAAGCCCTCGCGCGGGCGCCACATCACCGACGAGCGCGATCAGGGTCCGGTGCCAATCTCTGTGAACGGGTGTGTTTCCCACTCCGTGCGCGACACCGTCGCGTGGCTCTACAGCACGCAGCGCACCGGCGACGACAAGGTCTTCGAGCCGGTCGGCATGATCGCCGGCGCCTCGACGCGCAAACTGAAGATCGGCCTGCAGATCAAGACATTCCTTGGCAAGGATCCGGACGCGGAGGTCGCCGCCGAGATCGCCAAGGTCGCCGCGACCCTGACGCATCTTGGCCACGAGGTGCGCGAGTTCAAGGCGCCGATCGACGGCGCTGCGTTCTCGGACGCGTTCACGCTCTACTGGGCCGGCATGGCGCTCGATATTCGCGAACAGGTGAAGAAAATGGCGCCGGGCGTGGCGCTTGAGCAGCTGCTGGAGCCCTTGTCCCTCGGCCTCGCGGACCTCGCGGAAAAAGCCGGCCCCGTCGGGATGGCGCGCGCGGTCGCGACCCTGCAGCGCACCCAGCGAAGCTACGAAGGCATGTTCCCCCGCATTGACGTGCTGCTGACGCCGGTGCTCGCCAAGCCGCCTGCGCCCATCGGGGAATTCGCGCCGACGCTGCCGTTCGAGAAGTTCCTGACCATCCAGGACTACGTGGCCTACACGCCGCTGATCAACGCCGTCGGCGCACCAGCGATTTCGCTGCCGCTTGGCATGTCGTCGACGGGACTGCCCATCGGCGCGCACTTTGCGGCCAAGGGCGGCGACGAACAGACGCTCGTCGAGCTCGCCTACCAGCTCGAACAGGCCTTGCCGTGGAGCGGTCGCAAGCCGGGCGTGCACGCATAGGAGGCGCAAACGGCCATGACCATCGCCGTCAAACCGGAAAGTTACACGGCGTTCGAACCGCGCCCGCTCTCGCCGACGATCGGAGCCGAACTCATCGGCATCGATCTCGGCGGACCGCTGAGCGATGCGCAGATCGGCGAGGTGCGGCGCGCGCTGCTGGAGTTCAAGGTCGTGTTCTTCCGCGACCAGACCCTCACGCGCCGCCAGCACATCGATTTCGCCCGTCGCTTCGGCGAGCTTGAAATCCATCCCGCCACGCCTGCCGATCAGGAAGACCGCGAGGTCCTGCGCATCGCGCACGGACCCAACAGCCGGGGCGTGGAGAACAACTGGCACTCCGACGTCACCTGGCGCGAGGCGCCGTCGCTGGGCTCGATCCTGCGCGCGATCGAGCTGCCGCCCGTCGGCGGCGACACCCTGTTCAGCGACATGTACGCGGCGTTCGAGAACCTGAGCCCGGAATTGAAACGCTTCGTGACCGGCCTCACCGCCGTCCACGACATCGCGCGCGTGTTCGCCGGTCGCCTGAAAAAGAGCGCCGAAGACCTGCACGCGAAATTTCCGCCGATGGAACATCCCGTGGTGCGTACGCACCCCGAGACCGGCCGGCCGCTGATCTTCGTCAACACCGGCTTCACGAGCCACATCAAGGGGCTCACGCGAAAGGAAAGCGACGATCTGCTCGCCCATCTCTACGCGCAGGCGGCCATCCCGGAATACCAGTGCCGCTTCCGCTGGGCGCCGGGGTCGCTGGCCTTCTGGGACAACCGCGCCTGCCAGCACTACGCCGCGTCGGACTACTTCCCCGCCGTGCGCGTCATGGAGCGCGTGACTATCGCCGGGGACAGGCCGTTCTACCGGCCCTGAGCGTCCGGGATCAGCCCTTCTGTTCACGCCCGCGCGCCATGACACCTTCGCGGTTCTTCGCGACGACATCGGGCGTGACCTTGGCGTTTTCCGCGCTGGAGCGATCACGCTCCAGTTTCAGCGCATCGCCGAAGGGAACCGCGAAGCCGTCGTCGATGAGGCGCTTGTAGAACTGCACCTTTTCCGGCGCGGCGGTTGCGATGTCGCCGGCGAGCTTGAGCGCGACTTCGACGAGAAGTTCCGGCGCCACCACGCGGTTCACGAGCCCCCACGCCTCGGCGGTTTCGGCGTCGAGGAAGTTGCCGCTGAGCGAGAGTTCCTTCGCCCGCGAAATGCCGAGCATTCGGGACAGCTTTTGCGATAGCCCCCAACCCGGCATGATGCCGACGCGCGCGTGCGTGTCGGCGAATTTCGCGTTCGTGGAGGCGATGAGGATGTCGCACGCGAGCGCCACCTCGAAACCGCCGGTGATGGCCGCGCCGTTGATCGCGCCGATGACGGGCTTGGCGCACCTCTCGATGGCGACGACGGGATTGCTTTCGGCGTCCGACGCGTTCGCGGCGCCCATGGCGGACGCATCCGCGCCGAGCTCCTTGAGATCGAGCCCGGCGGTGAAGGCCTTGCCCGCGCCGGTGAGCACGATGGCGCGCACTTCGGGGTCGCTGTCGAGCGCCGAGAACGTCGCGGCGATCTCCTTGCGCATGGCCTTGGAGAGCGCGTTCATCGCCTCCGGTCGATTGAACGTGACGAGGGCGACGCCCCCCGCGCGTTTGTCGACGGTGACCAGCATGCTCAGCCCTCCAAGTCCGGCGTCGTGCAGTTCGTTTCCTTGCCGCCGAACTGCAGGAAGCCTTCGTCGCCCTTGGTGTGAAACAGGTCAGTCCCGTTCGCGGCCTTGAAGAGATTACCCGACGCCGAGATCGCCGGCGCCATCGTCGCGGTGATGCCATCCTTGAACAGGAAGTCGGCGCGATCCTCAAGGATCGTCATGCGGAACGCGTCGCCATTCTCGCACGTCCAGTTGAGCACCATCGCGCCGGAAGCGTCGGGCGCAACGGCGGGCGTCTCGTCCTTGTTCGCGGGTTCGGGCGGCTTGCAGGCGCAAAGCATCGCGACCAGGGCTGCGGCGAGGACGATGCGTCTGATCATGAAAACACGCCTTTCAGGTCACGCTTGATGATCTTTCCGTTGGCGTTGCGTGGCAACGTTTCCGGCCAGAACACCACCTTGATCGGCACCTTGAACGCCGCGAGCTTCTGGGCGACGTGGTGGCGCAATTCGGCTTCGCTCGCTTCGGCGCCGGGCTTCAGGTGCACGACGGCGCCGGGCTCCTCGCCCAGCGTGAGATGCGGAATGCCGATGACCGCCGCGTCCATCACCGCAGGGTGATCGTAGAGCGCGTTCTCCACTTCCACGCAGTAGATGTTCTCACCGCCGCGGATGAGCATGTCCTTCGCGCGATCGACGATGAACACAAAGCCCTCTTCGTCCACGCGCGCGAGATCGCCTGTCTTCACCCAGCCGTCGACGAAGGTCTCGGCGGTCGCTTCCGGTTTTTGCCAGTAGCCGCGCACGACGATCGGCCCCTTGTACCAGAGTTCGCCGACCTCGCCGACCGGCAGGTCCCTGTCGCCGTCGCCGACGATGCGCACCTGTCCCGTGGCGCTCGGCACGCCGCAACTTGACGGGCGCATGATGTAGTCTTCCGCCGAGTTGGAAGTGGCGGTCGCCGACGTTTCCGTCATGCCCCAGCCCTGGCCAGGCTGCGCATTCGGAAATCGTTCCTTGATGCGCTTCACCAGTTCCGGCGCCGATGGCGCGCCGCCGTACGAGACGCTTTCGATCGACGAGAGATCAAACTCGCCCGCGCGTGGATGCTCGATCACTTGCCAGGCGATGGTCGGCACGCCGCCGATCTGGTTGACCTTCTCGCGCTCGATGAGGCCTAGCGCGGCTTCGGCGTCCCACTTGCGCTGCAGAACGATTTTCAGGCCAGCATACATCGCCGGGATCATCACCGCGAAACAGCCCGTGGCGTGGAAGAACGGCACGCTCAGCAGTACACAGCGCTGCGGCGCGTTCGGATCGGGCGCCGGGGGCTGCTCGCCGCGGCGCAGGAAGGCGCGCGCGCCGGCGGAAAGCCCGTTGAAGAAGTTCGAGATGATGTTGCGATGGGTGATGATCGCGCCCTTGGGCTTCCCGGTCGTGCCCGAGGTGTAGAAGATCGTGGCGTCGTCGTCGGGCGCCAGCGGCGCGATTTCCGGCTGCGCGTCGGGCAGCTGCGCCCAGGCGTCGGGCGCGCCGATCACGCTCTCAAGGCTCGTCACGCGCGGGTCGGCGATCTCCTCGCCGGCGCGTGACACGAAGCAGCGCTTCAGCGCCGGACAGGCATCGACATGCTCGCGCACGCGTTCCCAGCGTTCGTGATCGAGAATGGCGATCTTCGCGCCGGAGTCCGTGAGGCCGTATTCAAGTTCGGGACCTGTCCACCACGCGTTCAGCGGCGTGACGATGGCGCCGACGAGCGCGGCCGCCCAGAACGCCGCCGACCATTCCGGCAGGTTGCGCATGATGATCGCCACGCGATCGCCCTTCACGACGCCTTCGGCGCGCAGACGCGCCGCGAACGCCGCCACCGCCCGACGGTGCGCGTCGAACGTCACGCGTTCTCCTTCGTGGACGATGTAGGTTTTCGCCGCGTGCGGCGCGCCGAGCGCGAAGACGTCCGCGAGCGTCGGCGGCGCGTTCTTCCAGATCTTCGTGCGCACGCCGCGGATGTCGATCTCGTCGACCTCGAACATCGCGCCCGGCTGCGTGATCAGGGCGTGCGCCTGCGCCACGGACATGGCGGGAAAATTCGGCGGGAGATGCCCGTCGGACGTCATGCGATTTCCTCCCGGCCTCGTGATCGGGCCGCTGAAGCGTTTTCAGCATGGCGCGCGCGGCAGGGAAAGACCCCGCACTCTTCAGTCGTACAGGACGCCCTCGGCCACCACGACAGCGGAGCCGCCGATTTCCGCTGCGACAAGCTTGCCGTCCTCAAGGACGATCTGGAGTTCGATGCGGCTCGCCCGGCCCATTTCGACGCCCTGGTCGATCACGAAGTCATGTGTTCCGTCGCCGAGGCCTTCGTGATCCGCCAGCGCGCCCGCAAGGCACGCAACCGCCGACCCCGTGGCGGGATCTTCCGCGACGCCGAGGCCGGGACCGTACATGCGCGCGCGCAGGCCTTCCGGCGACGGCGCGTACAGAAAGGCCGCGGGATGATCGCCAGCGACGAGGCGCGCGAAGGATGCCGTCGGCCATGCCCGCTTCAGCGCGTCCAGCGACGCGAGCGGCACAAGATCGAACGCCACGCCGGCCGTGCGCTTCGACGGCGCGTGATGACCGAAGCCAATGTCGGCCGCCGAAAGGCCCAGTGCGTCCGCTGCGCCCTCGATGCTCAGGCCCACCCCGACAATCGCCGGCAGCTTCGGTACGCGGAAGCGCGCATAGCCCGACCGTTCGCCGCGCCGCTCGGTGACGCAGGAGACGACGCCGACCTGTTCCTCAAGGCCGAACGCCGCGGCGCCCTCGTCGCCATGCATGAGCGAGAGCAGCACCGCCGTCCCGACCGTGGGATGACCCGCGAACGGCAGTTCGGAGCCGGGCGTGAAGATGCGCAGCTTCGCGCGGCGATGGGAATCGTCCGGCGGCAGGATGAACACCGTCTCGGAGAGATTGAACTCCTTGGCGATCGCCTGCATGCGCGCGCTGTCGAGGCCTTCGGCGTCGCTCACTACCGCCAGCGGGTTTCCGGCCAGCGGCGTCTGCGTGAAGACATCAAGGACGGTGTAGCGGCGGCTCACGGCGCCCTCTTCGATGGTTCGGTGTTGAGATCCTCATCGAGCGCCTGATTGATGAGACGCATTTCGAGATCCATCTCGGCGGCGTCAACGCTGCTCATGTCGAGGATGGCCTTCTCGAACACCATCTCCATGCGTGTGAGCAGATGGCGCGCTTCGGCGGCGCGCTTCTCGTAGTGCTCGGGTTCGAGGCTCTGGAATGTCTCGGCGACGAACACGGCTTTCGGCAGGTGGTAGGTCAGGACGCGCTGCGCAACCGGGAATTTCATCGGCTCGTCGGCGACGGCGTCCGAAAGGCGCTCTCCCGCGGCGACCAGACGACGACAGAGCGAGGCCGCGTCTTCGTCCTTGCCGGCCAGAGCACGCGCCACGGCGTCGAGCTTGCGCAACGCGATCGCGGTATCGTCGAGCACCCCCTGCACCACGTCTCGCTGGGATTTCGGGATGTCGCGGCCGTCGACCTCGGGCGGGTCGATGGCGCGCGCCTTCTGTGGCGGGCGTATCGGCAGGTCGCGCGGCGCCAGCGCGCCGGTCTGGATCGCCTTCACGAGGAGGCTCATCGCCCCCCCTGCGAGAAGGCCGATGCCGACCGCCGCCACGGTCGGGAGCATGAACATCGAAGCGAGACCACCGGCCAGCAGGCCGACGCCGACGGCGGCGTACTGCCGGATCGATTGCTGTTCGCGCAGCCGTTGCTTTTCCAGCCGCGCGGCCTGACGGGCGGCCTCGCGCTCGGCCTGCGCCTTAAGGGAGGCCTCATCGCCCACGGGCGCGCCGCCCGTCGCCGAGGCGCTACGGATCACATCGAAGACGACATCGACAAGGTCGTCGCGGACGCGGCGGCGGTATGACATGGGCGAAGACGTGGCCCGCCTTCACCGCGCGCGCAAGACGCCCGCGCGGTGAAATCGGACATCAGCCGGCGGGAGCCGCAGGCGGACGCTGAATTTGACCCTCGAGGTTCTGCTTCACCTGGCGCGCGTCGAATGCCTGGGGATTGTCGGCGGGCTTCTGTCCCTTGAACAGGACGATCTCAGCGTTGGCCCGGTAGCGCGTCACTTCCCGGTAGGTCGTGTCGTCCCAGAAGGGGTCGTAGAAGGAACGCCAGCCGTGTCGCGGGGAGTACCAGTCATAGTCCGGGCGGAAACTGCCGTAGGGGCCTCCGAGCGGGACAAGGCTTGAGCGCCCGTCGGTCGCGCGCTGGGTGACGATGAAGTAATCGAACCCCTGCTGCAGCGTCAGTTCCGCCGCCCGGTAGAGGACATAGCTTTCAACAGTCTCGCGTTCGGTCAGCGAATTGCCGTTGAAGGTCAGGGTGTACCGATTGTCCTCCACCCGCCGTTCCGCGTAGCCGTAGGCGCCGGCCTGGACCGCAGGCTGGTAGGGGGTGACCGTCGCGCAGGCCGCAAGGACCAGCGCCGATAAGGCCACGAAAATCCGCATCATGAACGTTCTCCTGCCGCACTCTCTCGCTTGTTCTCAACATAGGGCCATATCGGCTTTGGAACCATACGCTTGACGGCGACGTTGGGGTGCGGTTCAGGCGCGCAGGCGCTTTGTGCCGCCCGATCAGATGAAGGATAAGACATGATGCGCCTCCTCCTCGCCCTGTCCGCCGTCGCCGCCACCGCGCTCGCCGCTTCGCCGCTGCTGGCGCAGGGCGCCGGCACGGCGCCCCCGGCGCAGACCGCGCGCGCGGTGCAGGACGGTTGCGTGCGTCGCGGCGAAGATCCCCGCGTGTGTGCGTGCGGCGTGGGCATCGCCTATTCAAAGCTCGAACCGCGCGCCTTCGCGCTCATCCCGCAGATAGATCCGCTGATCGACGAACCGGATCAGGGCAAGCAGCTCACCGGACTGTTGACGCTCGCCAGCCGCAGCGGGCTCTCAGTCCAGCAACTGCAGGCCGCGTACGATACGATCCGCGCCAACCGCGCGACGGTGAACCAGATCTGCAAGCCGCTGGCGCCGGCGCGCGCGGTGGCGACGACGAAGAAGAAGTAGCCCTCGTTCAGAGGAACTCGCCAGTGCGCGTCTTCGGGCGCGCAATCACGGCGGACTTTTTCGTGATGACGATCGGTCTCTGGATGAGCGCGGCATTCGCGGCGATGGCGTCGAGGATCGCTGCCGCGCTTGAACAGCGTGGGGGCCCTGCTCTTCCGCCAGCCCCTCGTTCGGGCGCAACAGCTCCGAAGCCTTCAAACCCAGCAGACCGAGGACGCCCTTGATGGCGGACTTCCCCGGTTTTTCCTTCAGGTACAGGAATATCTCCGGTCCGCTCCCACTTTGCTCAAGATAGGCAATCGCATTTTTCGAAGACCCGCATCCGGGATTGTGCCATACCTCCGTCGTCGCGCCGCCCTCCGCGCCCGCTCGCGCCGTCATCATCCGCCCGCGAGCCGTCCTGATCGTTTGAGACATGGCCCGGATAGGTGCGGTGGCGACACACGAGGGAGGACGCCCGTGAGACATGCCTATTTCGTCGCCGCCGCCGCCATAGCGCTCAGCGCCGCCGCATTCGCCCCAGTCGCGGCGCCCATCGACCCGCCGCTCGCCGCCGCCGTCGGGCAGGCGCGTTGCGCGCCGCCCGCCCTGTCGCTGCGGTCCTTCCTGGCCGCCGCCAACGCCTACGCCGCGGAAGCACCCGCAGCAGCCGGGGTTCCGCCGCTGATGGACGGCCTCGGCGTGACGCACATGGCCATCACCACCGCAAGCCCGCGCGCGCAGGCCTATTTCGACCAGGGCCTACGTCTGCTGCACGGCTTCAACCACGCGGAGGCCGCGCGCGCCTTCCGGGAAGCACAACGCCTCGATCCGACTTGCGCGATGTGCTTCTGGGGCGAGGCGTTCGCGCTGGGGCCCAACATCAATGCGCCGATGGACCCTGCCGACAACGCCGCCGCCTACGCGGCGACGCGCGCGGCGCTGGCGAAGGCCGATTCCGCCAACGAAAAGGAGCAGGCGCTGATTGACGCCCTGCTGCATCGCTACGCGCGCCGGGCGCCCGGCGACCGCAGCCATCTCGACCGCGCCTACGCCGAAGCGATGCGCAGCCTCGCCGATCAGTACGCCGACGACGACAACGTCCAGACTTTCGCCGTCGAGGCGATGATGGACACGCAGCCGTGGAACTACTGGCAGGCGGGCGGGCGGGAGCCGTTCGGCTACACCGGCGACATGGTCTCGCGCCTCGAACAGGTGCTGGCGCGCGATCCGAAACATGTCGGTGCGATCCACCTCTACATCCACGTGGTGGAGGCCTCCTCCGATCCGTGGCGGGCGGAACGGTACGCTGACGCGCTGTCACGGCTGACGCCGAATGCGGGGCACCTCGTGCACATGCCGGCGCACATCTACTATCGCGTCGGTCGCTTCGGGGATTCCATCCGCGCCAACCAGCGCGCGGCCGCGGCTGACGAGGCCTATTTCAGCGCCGCCAATCCGAGTGCGATGTATCAGTATGGGTACTACACGCACAATCTTCACTTCATCATGACCAGCGCGCAGGCGTCGGGCGATGCGCGCACGGCGCTCGCCATCGCGCCGCGACTCGACCGCGCGCTGCCGATCGAGATGGCGCGCGCGGTGCCGATCGCCCAGCCCGTGAAAGCGGCGCCGTGGTTTGCGAAGGCGCAGTTCGCAACGCCCGCATCGATCCTCGCGGAGCCCGCGCCCGCCGATGGCGTCGACTACGTGAAGGCGGCATGGCTGTTCGCGCGCGCCATCGCCTACGTACGCACCGACCGGGTCACCGAGGCGCGGGTGGAATCCGCGAAGATTGCGGCGCTTTCGGAAACCGGCGATTTCACCGCCATGAACTCTGGCGGCATCCCGACGAAGGACCTTCTCGAGATCATGGGACACGTCGTCGAGGGCCGCGCGCTGATGCGTGAGCGCAAGTTCGGCGCCGCGGCGGCGCAGTTTCAAGCCGCGACCGACCTGCAGGCGAAGATCCCCTACATGGAGCCGCCCTATATCTATTATCCGGTCCGCCAGTCGCTCGGCGCGGCGTTGCTCGCATCCGGCCAGCCCGCGCGGGCGGAACGGGAATTCCTGCATACGTTGATGGACTATCCCAATAACGCCTATGCGTTCTGGGGCCTGTCGGAAGCCCGACGCGCCCAGGGCGATACCAGCGGCGCTGCGGCGGCGCGACGCTTCTTCAACGACGCCTTCGCGGGTGATCGCCGGACGCTGACCGTGGCGAACCTCTGAGCGTTGCTGCGTTACGCTCGCGTCCCGCGCCTCACGCGCCGCCGGAGAAGTGGACATCCACCGCTTCGGCTTCGGCGTCATAGAAGATGCACTGATAGGCATCGCTCGACGTGGGAAGGCAGATGCGCGGCAGTTTCGCCGCGCGGATGGACTCGTAGGTTTCGCGCACGAACATGCTGGCGCCGCCGGGGCCCCACGCTTCCGGCGCCGCAAGGTCCCCGGCACTCCACTCAGGCGAGGCCGATGTGTCGTCAACGGGCGCGCCGGCCCAGCTGTCAAGAAACGCCTGCATCTGCGCCGTGCTCGTGGGATCGACGGGCTTGTGTACCCATTCATACGGCGCAGCATGGGCGAACAGGGGCTTGCCGGCGGCGTTACGCACGGTCCAGACGACCACAGCGCCGGCGCAGTCAGGACCGATGGCGCGCGCTTCCACAGTGTCGCGCGCTCCGGGTGCGGTGAATGCGACGGTGCGTTCCGCGACCATCGCGCAGCCGGCCGCGTTGGAAGAGGGGCCGATTGCACCCGGTTTGCAGGCAACGAGTAGAAAGGTGACGGCAAGAATGAGAAGGCGCATCTGAACTTCCTGGATTGCTGCTAGCCGACGCGCACCGCGCCGAGCGCCCTGGCCACCTCAGGCGCTGACGCGTCCGATGGCAGATACTCGTGCTCGGCGCGCCGCTTGAGCGCCGCGACAGTGGCCTCGTAACCGGCCGCGACCGCGGAGTCGAACGCCTTCCAGTCGCGGAGGTCGACATCCGGCATCTCGGGGATGATGAGCAAATCCGCGCCGTCGCGCCCCATCCACGGATCGACCGTGAGCGTGGCGGTGTGCATCAGCAAGGACGCGATAGGCGGAGCCGTCTGAAAGCCCTTGCGCGTGACCCAGCCGATGAAGTCCGGCACATCCACAAAATCCATCGGGTTGATCGTGCTGCGGCGCGCCACGTCGACGCCGATGATCGGCCCGCGGTGTGCTTCCTTCATCACATCGACGGGGAAGTTCTTCACAACGGCGCCGTCGACCAGCAACAGGTCCCCGCCGTTGGATACGGGCGGCAAAATGCCAGGCAACGAAATTGAAGCACGCAAGGCATCGCGCAGCAAGCCCGAGCGATGCACATGCGCGCTCGCGCTCACGAGGTTCGTTGAGACACAGAAGAACGGAACACGCAAATCCTCGATCAGCGTGTCATCGAAGTGCTCGTGGAGGCGCGTCTCCACACGCTTGCCGCGCGACAGCGAAACCACCGGCACGACGTAGTCGCCGAGCGGATTGGATTCCACGAACGCCTTGCGAATGCGCGTCTCGATCTCGGTGTCGTTCCAGCCCATGGCGTAGCAGGCCGCAACGATCCCGCCCATGCTTGTTCCGCCGATCACGTCGATGGGCGTGCCGAATTCGCGCAAGGCGCGGATCACGCCGATGTGCGCATACGCGCGCGCGCCCCCGCCCGAAAGCACAAGGCCGGTCGCGCGTCCGGAAATCACGCGGGCGAGACGGTCGGCGTCCAGGTCCGCCAGGCCGTGCCAGTGCAGGATACGCGAGGCGTCGCACGCGCGCCGCCACTGCTCGGCGGAAGCGAACATCCGGTCGGCGCCGTGATGCAGGAGAACAACGTCCACAAGGCGGAACCGCCGGGCGGGCGACGGGTCTTCTTCCGGCAGCAGCGGTATCGACGGCGCCGCATCCGCGCGCGCCAAGACCCAGATGCGATCAGCTTGCCGCAGGCACGTCCGGAACCAGCCGGTATCGGCGATCGGGCTGATGAGGAAGACCGCGTCGTGATTTTGCTCCAGCGCGTCGAACCAGGCGCTCAGCTTGTCGTCGCCTTCCTCACCCACCACGCAGGCGGTTTTGCCAAGTTTCGCCAGCGACTCCACAAGCGTCTGCGCCCGCAGGCGCAGGTCAATGGTCGGCGATGTGGCGATCAGCGCGTAAACCTTGGGCTCCGCGCGCGCGTTGCGGCTGGGGCCCTGTCTGGCGCGGATCAGCATGAGACGGGCGAGCGCTCGCATCATCTGCGGATGAAGATCCACGAGCCGCTCGAACGCCGCGCGTGAGAAGCGCACCATCTCCGTATCGCGGATGGCGTAAACCGACCCTGAGTGCCCATCCCCCACGATGAGCGACATCTCGCCAACTGGTTCGCCCGCACGGATGTAGCCCACCAGATGCTGGTCCATCCCTTCGCCGCGAAACGCCGCCAGCGAACCGGAGACGACGAAGTAGAGCGCCTCCGACGCCTCCCCCGCATGAAACAGCGGCCAACCGCCGGGCAGCGAGAACCATTCCGCCTCGGCCTCGGCGGCCGCCAGCGCCTCGGCGCTCGCGCCGCGCAGGATAGGGATGTCCTCGATATGGCCGCTCATGGGGTCTAGGTGACGCCTTTCGCGCGAATTGCCAAGCCGGCGCCCGACCCGCGCCGCGACGGGCTTTGACGCAGCGTCCGGCGCACGCCATCAAGGACCCCATGTCCATTCTCGAATCCCAGATCGATCCCGCCTCGCCTGCCTTTGTCCGCAACGCGACACGCATGAAGGCGCTGGTGGAGGAACTTCGTGCACGGATCGCGACGGCGGCCCTTGGCGGCTCGGACGACGCCCGCAAAAAGCACGTCGCGCGCGGCAAACTCCTGCCGCGCGAGCGCGTGGAGCAGCTGATCGATCCGGCGTCCCCGTTCCTCGAACTGAGCGGCCTCGCCGCCAACGGCATGTACGAGGGCGACGTGCATGCGGCATCGCTCATCACCGGCATCGGCCGCGTGGAGGGCCGCACGGTGATGATCGTGTGCAATGACGCCACCGTGAAGGGCGGCACCTACTATCCGATCACGGTGAAAAAACACCTGCGCGCGCACGAGATCGCGCGCGAGAACCGCCTGCCCTGCATCTATCTCGTCGACAGCGGCGGCGCGAACCT
>CAZGYQ010000037.1:0-29896 GCA_964530695.1 uncultured Caulobacteraceae bacterium | reverse complement strand
AGCTGTCCCTCTCCCGCACGCGGGCGAGGGGGGAGCGTGGCGCAGAACGAGACTCATCCTGAGAGGCCGGGCCCTCACCCTGCTTTCGCTGCGCTCAAGCTGTCCCTCTCCCGCACGCGGGCGAGGGAACGCGTCCGGGCGGGGGTAGGGGCCGCGTCCGCATGGTCGCGGGATTGGTAGGTGCGGCCCCTGATCGGCATGGTTAGTGGAAAAAATGATATGTCGATCCACGCAAAACGGGTAAGGGAGCCCCTTATTTGTCCTGATTGACAAAAATTTCGACTGGAAATGTCTGACGAAACAGGACATTTGTCCTCGAAACGGGGCGCCCAGGGGAATCCGCCGCCCAGATAACATTCCAGGGAGGCCCGCCGACGTGAACGCGCCCATCAAGAACACCGTGGCCCTGAGCCTGCGAGTCCCGGAGCCGAAGGCGCGCCCGGGCGATCCGATCGACTTCAGCGGCCTCGCCGTGCCGCCCGCGGGATCGGCGCCGCGACCGGACATCCGGTCGAGCGGCTACGCGATCCGCGAACATGCCTTCATGCTCATCCGCGTGCTCGACGAGAAGGGCGTCGCCGTCGGTCCGTGGGATCCGAAGCTCCCGGCCTCGGCGCTGAAGAGCGGCCTGCGCACGATGGTCGTCACGCGCGCCTACGACGACCGCATGTACCGCATGCAGCGGCAGGGCAAGACGTCCTTCTACATGAAGTGCACGGGCGAGGAGGCGGTGGCGTCCGCGCAGGCGCTCGCGCTCGAAGACGACGACATGTGCTTTCCCACCTATCGCCAGCAGGCGTTGCTCATCGCGCGCGGCTATTCGCTCGTCGACATGATGAACCAGATCTATTCCAACGAGAAGGATCCGGTGAAAGGCCGCCAGCTGCCGGTGATGTACACGTCGAAGAAGCACGGCTTCTTCACGATCTCGGGAAATCTCGGCACGCAATTCTCGCAGGCTGTCGGCTGGGCGATGGCGTCGGCGTACAAGGGCGACAACCGCATCGCGTGCGCGTACATCGGCGAAGGCTCGACGGCGGAGGGCGATTTCCATTCCGCGCTGACTTTCGCGTCTGTCTACGATGCGCCGGTGATCCTCAACGTCGTCAACAACCAGTGGGCCATTTCGAGCTTCCAGGGCATCGCCGGCGGCGAGGAATCCACGTTTGCTTCCCGGGGCATCGGCTACGGCATTCCCGCGCTGCGCGTGGACGGCAATGACTTTCTCGCGGTCTATGCGGCGACAAAATGGGCGAGCGATCGCGCGCGCGCCAATCTGGGCCCGACGCTCATCGAACACTTCACCTATCGCGCCGCGCCCCACTCCACGAGCGACGAGCCGAGCCGCTATCGTCCTGCGGAAGAAGCGAAGGGCTGGCCGCTGGGCGATCCGGTCGAACGTCTCAAGACGCACCTCATCGCCATCGGCGAATGGTCGGAAGACAATCACAAGGCGCTGGAAAAGGAAGCGACCGAACTCGTGCGTGCTGCGGGCAAGGAGTCCGAGACCATCGGCACGCTGGGCCAGTCGCGCCCGAGCGTGAAGGAGATGTTTGAGGACGTGTTCAAGGAGACGCCCTGGCACATTCGCCGGCAGCGTCAGGAAATGGGGTACTGATCATGGCGACGATGAACATGATCCAGGCCATCAATTCGGCGATGGACGTGATGATGACGAAGGATCCCGACGTGCTCGTGTTCGGCGAGGACGTGGGCTATTTCGGCGGCGTGTTCCGCGCGACGGAAGGCTTGCAGAAAAAGCACGGCCTCACGCGCTGCTTCGATGCGCCGATCGCGGAAGGCGGCATTGTCGCGACCGCCATCGGCATGGGCGCGTATGGTCTGCGGCCGGTCGTCGAGATCCAGTTCGCGGACTACATCTATCCGGCCTACGACCAGATCGTTTCCGAAGCCGCGCGCCTGCGCTATCGCTCCGCGGCGGACTTCACCGCGCCGATCACGCTGCGCTCGCCCTACGGCGGCGGCATCTTCGGCGGCCAGACACACAGCCAGAGCCCGGAGGCGCTCTTCACGCACGTGGCGGGCATCAAGACGGTGATCCCGTCCAATCCCTACGATGCGAAGGGCTTGCTGATCGCGGCCATCGAGGACGACGATCCGGTCATCATCTTCGAACCGAAGCGCCTCTACAACGGCCCGTTCGACGGCTGGCATGAAAAGCCCGTCGAGCCGTGGGCGAAACACGCCGACAGCGATGTGCCGGACGGCCACTACACCGTGCCGTTGGGCAAGGCGAAGGTCGCGCGCGCCGGCGCCGATGTGACGGTGCTCAGCTACGGCACGATGGTGCATGTGGCGCTCGCGGCTGCGGCGCATGCCGGCGTCGATGCGGAGGTGATCGACCTCAGGACGCTCATTCCCGTCGACATCGACACGATCGTTGAGTCCGTGAAGAAGACGGGGCGCTGCGTGATCGTGCACGAAGCGACGCGTACGAGCGGATTCGGCGCGGAGCTTTCCGCGATGGTGCAGGAGGAGTGCTTCTATCACCTTGAGGCGCCGATCCTGCGCGTCACCGGTTGGGACACGCCCTATCCGCACGCCTTCGAATGGGAGTATTTCCCGGGACCCGAGCGCGTCGCGAAGGCGCTGAAGCGCGTGATGGAGGGCTGAGCGTGGGGCGTTACGTATTCAAGCTGCCGGATGTCGGCGAAGGCACCGCGGAAGCGGAGATCGTCGCCTGGCACGTGAAGCTCGGCGAAATGGTCGAGGAAGACGCGCCGCTCGCCGATGTGATGACCGACAAGGCGACCATCGAGATCACCGCGCCGGTCAGCGGGAAAATCATCGAGCGCAACGGCGAACCGGGCGAAATGGCGCCGATCGGTTCTGTGCTGGTGGTGTTCGAGACGGACGGCGCGGACGTTGGCGCGCCGCCGGCGTCGCCGCCGCCTAAGCCTGCGGCGAAAGAGGCGCCTGCGCCGAAAACGGCTCCGGTCGGGGAGCGCGCGCCTTCAGGCGCGCAATCGGCGCTTGCGGATGCGGGCCTGAAGGCCCGCGCTCCCGTCTCTCTCGACGCTTTCAGCACGCGCGAAAATCCCGACGACAGGCCGCTCGCCTCGCCCGCGGTGCGCAAGCGCGCGCACGAACTCGGCGTTCATCTGCAATACGTCGCGGGCTCCGGTCCTGCAGGCCGCATCGAGCATGAAGATTTCGACGCCTATGTCGCGAAGGGCGGCGGCGGTGGAAGTGCGTCCGGGGGCGGTGCGCTCTATGCGCAGCGCGAGGGCGCGGAGGAGATCAAGGTCATCGGCCTGCGCCGCAAGATCGCGGAGAAGATGCAGGACGCGAAACGGCGCATTCCTCATTTCGCCTATGTCGAGGAAGTCGACATGACGGAGCTGGAGGCGCTGCGCGTCCATCTCAACGCGACCAGGCGCAAGGACCAACCGAAACTCACGCTGCTGCCGTTCCTTGTGCGCGCGCTCGTGCGCCTGCTGCCGGACTATCCGCAGATCAACGCGACCTTCGACGATGAAGCGGGGGTCGTGCATCGCCATCACGCCGTGCATTGCGGCATCGCCGCGCAGACCGCCAACGGTCTCGTCGTGCCGGTGGTGAAACACGCCGAGGCGATGGATGTGTGGGCGCTGGCGGCGGAAATCGCGCGGCTCGCCGAAGCGACGAAGAGCGGCAAGGCCACGCGCGACGAGCTGTCGGGCTCGACAATCACGATCACCTCGCTCGGGCCCTTGGGCGGCGTGGTGACGACGCCGGTGATCAATCATCCGGAGGTGGCGATCATCGGGCCGAACAAGATCATCGAACGGCCCGTGGTGCAGAACGGCGTTATCGTCGTGCGCAAGATGATGAACATCTCCTCGTCGTTCGATCACCGTGTGGTCGACGGCTACGACGCGGCCGAGTTCATCCAGCGCGTGAAGGCGCTGCTCGAACATCCCGCCACGATTTTCATGGACTGACCGCAGTGGCTGAAACGATCCAGACCAAAGTCCTCGTCGTCGGCGGGGGACCGGGCGGCTATGTGGCCGCGATCCGCGCGGGCCAGCTTGGCCTCGACGTGACGCTCGTGGAAGCCGACCGCCTCGGCGGCACGTGCCTCATTCGCGGCTGCATTCCGTCGAAGGCGATCATACATGTCGCGGGCGAATTCGCGGCCATGCGCGCGAAGGTCGGCGCCGGGCATGCGGGCATCACGCTGAAGGAAGCGCCCGCGCTCGATTTCGCGAAGACGGTCGCGTGGAAGGAAACCATCGTCGACAGGTTGAACAGCGGCGTTGCGGGCCTCCTGAAGCGCGCGAAGGTGCGCGTGGTTTCGGGTTGGGGAAAGTTCACCGACGCGAAGACCTGTGTCGTCGGCGACGTCACGATCCGCGCCGAACACGTGATCCTAGCCAACGGCTCGGTTCCGGTGGAGCTGCCGTTCCTCAAGTTCGGCGGGAACGTGATTTCGTCGACGGAAGCGCTGGCTCTGGAAAGCCTGCCGAAGAAACTCGTCGTCATCGGCGCGGGCTATATCGGGCTCGAACTCGGCATCGCGTTCCGCAAACTCGGCGCCGAAGTAACCATCGTCGAAGCGCAGGACCGCATCCTGCCGCTCTACGACAAGGACCTCGTCGCGCCCGTCGCGAAGGGGCTGCAGAAAAATGGCGTGGAACTCCACCTCGGCGCGAAGGCGAAGGTGATGGACGGCAAGGCGCTTGGCATCGAGACCGCGGATGGAAAGACGCTGAAACTCGCCGCCGACAAGATTCTCGTCACCGTCGGGCGCAAACCGAACACCGAAGGCTGGGGCCTCGAAAACATGGGCGTCGACATGGACGGCCGGTTCGTGAAGGTTGACGACCAGTGCCGCACGTCCATGAGCGGCGTGTGGGCTATCGGCGATCTCGTCGGCGAGCCGATGCTGGAGCACAAGGCCGCGACGCAAGGCGAGATGGTCGCGGAAATCCTCGCCGGCGCGAAGCGGAAGTTTGATCCAGCGTCTATCCCCGCCGTGTGCTTCACCGAACCGGAGATCGCGACGGCGGGTCTCTTGCCGGACGAGGCGAAAGCCGCCGGCCACGACATCGTCATCGGCCAGTTTCCGTTCATGGCGAACGGGCGCTCGCTCTCGATGGACGGCGGCGATGGCTTCGTGCGCATCGTCGCGCGCAAGTCCGATCACCGCGTGCTCGGCGTGCAGGCGGTGGGCGCGCATGTGGCGGAACTCGCGAACGAATTCTCGCTCGCGCTGGAAATGGGTGCGCTGCTGGAAGACCTCGCCGGCACGATCCACGTCCATCCGACGCTGGGCGAAGCCTTCCACGAGAGCGCGCTGAAGGCGCTGGGGCACGCGATTCATATTTGAGGTGATGGGGTGAAGAATTGAAAAGGCGACGTGCTCTGCGCAATATCGCGGTCGCAACGCTGGCCTTGCTTGGGGCGTGCAACGCGCTGCCTTCCCGTACGACTGATCTTGAGCGGGAGGTGCACGGCGCATTCATCAGGACTTATGCGGAGGGTGCGCAGAGAGTAAACTTGAACAGCAAGACGATCCCTCTGGATGTGAGCTTGGGGGAGTTGGCGCGATGCGCGCCAGGAACTTTCTTTCGTAGTGTTGGCGCACTGCAGCGAGGCGCGCGCACGCTGAACCCTCCAGAAGTCGCCAATGTTGATGTTCGGATAGTCGATCCATCTGCCCAGCTGGAAGTGATCAATCGGCGGGACCCCTCGGCCGCGATCCAACGCGGCGCGACCGATGTGGAGAGACTCGTCGAAGCCGCCTTTGCGACCGGCATGTTGTCGTTGTCCGGGGTGTCCTTCGATGTCTCCGGCCGGTACGCGCTCATGTCCTATGCATTCCGATGCGGCGACTTGTGCGGTCATGGTGCTACGGTCGTGTATGAGCGGCGAGGCAGTCGATGGCAGCCTACCAACCTGTTGTGTGGCAAGGATTGGGATTCATAGGTGACCATCAAGTTGGGCCCCACTGAACGCGTGACGAACCCTTCGGACGCCGCTAATCAGCGCGCATGACCGAATCCGAAGTCCTCGACGAATTCCGCGCCGCCAACGCCCTGCTCGAAGGGCATTTCGTGCTGTCCTCGGGGCTGCACAGCCCGGTCTTCTTCCAGAAGGCATTCATCTTCATGGACCCGGCGCGCACGGAGCGGCTCTGCAAGGCGCTCGCGGAAAAGATCACGGCGCAGTTCGGCAAGATCGACGTGGTCGTGTCGCCGGCGGTGGGCGCGATCATTCCGGGCTACGAGACGGCGCGGCACCTTGGCGCGCGCGCGCTGTTCGTTGAACGCGAGGCGGGGGCGTTCCAGCTCCGCCGCGGCTTCCGCATCGAACCGGGCGAGAAGGTCGTCATGGTCGAGGACGTGGTGACCACAGGGTTGTCGTCGCGCGAATGTCTCGCCGCGATCCGCAATCATCCGGGCGATCTTGTCGGCGCGGCGTGCCTCATCGATCGCTCGGGCGGGAAGGCCGATGTCGGCGCGCCGCTGGTGGCGCTCGCCAGCGTCACCGCGCCGAGCTATCCGGCGGACGCGCTGCCGCCAGAACTCGCCGCGCTCCCCATCCAGAAGCCGGGCAGCCGCCACCTCTCCAGCTAGGAAACCTCCTCTGGCTCCGGTCCGATTCCTGTCGCACAAGGGGCGCGGACCCGGGAGATACCGCCGCCATGACCGCCGCCGTCCCCCGCCTCGGGGTCAACATCGACCATGTCGCCACCATCCGGAACGCCCGCGGCGGGCCGCACCCGGACCCGATCCGCGCCGCGCAGGTCGCGGCGGAGGCGGGCGCTGACGGCATCACGCTGCATGTCCGCGAAGATCGCCGCCACGTCCGCGAGGAGGACCTGGCGCGTCTGTCCAGCGCCGTCACGCTGCCGATCAACCTCGAGATGGCCTGCACGGACGAAATGCTGGCGATCGCGCTCGCGGCCCATCCCAACGCCGTCTGCCTCGTGCCGGAGAGACGCGAGGAGCGGACGACCGAAGGCGGCCTTGATGTGGCCGGTCTGCACAACACGGTCGCGCCCTATGTGATCCGCCTCCGGGAGGCGGGGATCCGCGTCTCGCTGTTCATCGACCCTAACCCCGTGCAGATCGCCGTCGCCCAGGCGATCGGCGCGCCGGTGGTCGAGCTGCACACCGGCGCCTACTGCGACGCGGCCGGGAGGGGGGACCTGATCCGCGCGGAAACCGAGCTCCGGCTGATCCGGGAAGCGGCGGTCGAGGGGACCTCGCGGGGCATTGAAGTCCATGCGGGCCATGGGATCACCTTCGATACGGTCAAGCCGGTGGCCGCCATTCCGGAGATTACCGAACTCAACATCGGGCACTTTCTCGTCGGCGAGGCGATCTTCATCGGGCTCGACGCGTCGGTGCGACGGATGAAGGCGCTGATGGCCGAAGCGCGGATGGGTCCGCGCACATGATCCTGGGGATCGGCTCCGATCTCATCGACATCCGCCGGATCGAACGGGCGCTGGAGCGGCACGGCGAGCGCATGCTCGCCCGCCTCTATACCGCCGAGGAGCGGGCCCGGGCGGAGCGGCGGCCAGTGCTGCGGGCGGGCACCTACGCCAAGCGGTTCGCCGCCAAGGAGGCCTGCGCCAAGGCGCTTGGAACGGGAATCCGGCGGGGGGTCTACTGGCGCGACATGGGGGTGACGAACCTGCGGTCCGGCCGGCCGACCATGACCCTGACAGGCGGCGCAGCTGCCCGGTTGGCCGAAATCTCGCCGAAAGGCTATAAGGCTATCATTCACGTAAGCCTGACGGACGACTTTCCGCTCGCGCAGGCCTTTGTCGTGATCTCGGCTGAACCGGAGGGGATTCCGGAGGCCGGTCTTCCTTGAGAATGCGAGACCCTGAATGAGAGCCCCCGTAGACACCGCGCCCTCCGGCATGAGCGCGATCTGGGACAACGTCAAAACCATCTTCTGGGCGTTGCTTCTGGCGATGGTGATCCGCTTTGCGATCGCCCAGCCGTTCCGCATTCCGTCCGGGTCCATGCAGCCGACGCTTCTGGTCGGCGACTACATCGTCGTGACGAAGTGGTCGTACGGCTATTCGAAGTTCTCGCTCTCGCCGCTGAACTTCGGCCCGCCGGGACGCATTCTCGGCAACCTGCCGACGCGCGGCGACATCGTCGTGTTCCGGCCGGGCAACGCCGAGGACAAGGATTTCGTCAAGCGCCTCATTGGCCTGCCGGGCGACAAGATCCAGGTCATCGACAGCGTGCTGCACATCAACGGCGAGCCGGTGAAGCGCGAACTCCTCGGAGTCAGAAGTTTTACCGAGGCCGACGGTCACACACATGATGTTCGACAGTACCTTGAGACACTGCCGAATGGCGTGAAATATGTGACCTTTGATGAGAAGCTCACTGAAGGCGACGATACTCAGACTTACGAAGTGCCCGAAGGCCATTACATGATGATGGGCGACAACCGGGACAATTCCGCCGACAGCCGCTACGAAATGGGCGGGTTCGGCTTCGTGCCGTACGACCATCTGGTCGGAAAGGCGCAGTTCGTGTTCGTCTCGTTCGATCACACCACATCGCTCATCAAACCGTGGACGCTGATCACCGGCTTCCGCGGCGATCGCTTCGTCCATGGCGTCGAGTGAAGCGGCCATCGAGGCGCGCATCGGGCGCTCGTTCCGCAAGAAGGCGCTGCTGCGCGAAGCCTTGACGCATTCGAGCGCGGCGGAAGGGCGGTCCAGCAAGGCGGACTACGAGCGCCTCGAGTTCCTGGGCGACCGGGTGCTTGGGCTCGTCGTTTCGGAGCATCTGTTTGCGCTCTATCCGAAGGAGGGCGAGGACAAGCTCGCGCCGCGCTTCAACGCGCTGGTGAACCGTGACGCCTGCGCGCGGGCCGCGCGGCGCGCCGATCTCGGGCCCGCGCTGGTGCTGTCGCCGTCGGAGGCGCGCACGGGCGGACGGGAGAAGGATACGATCCTCGCGGACGCCTGCGAGGCGCTGATCGCGGCGCTCTACCTCGATGGCGGGCTGAAGGCGGCGAAGGGCTTCATCGAGACTTTCTGGGCCGAGGAGTTCACCGCCTCCGGGGATGCGCCGCGGGATCCGAAGACGACGCTGCAGGAGTGGGCCGCGCAACGCAAACGGCCCAATCCGCGCTATGATGTAATTGAACGCAGCGGGCCCGATCACGCGCCGCGCTTCGTTGTGGAGGCAAGTGTGGAAGGACTGGACGCGATGCGCGGCGAAGGCGGCTCGAAACGCGATGCGGAGCGCGAGGCCGCGCGCGCGCTGCTGAAGGCGGTGGGCGTGCGTGTCTGATCCCGTGAAAACCTCCGCCGCGATCGTCGCCATCATCGGCGCGCCGAACGCCGGCAAGTCCACGCTCGTCAACCAGATCGTCGGCTCCAAGATCGCCATCGTCACGCAGAAGGTGCAGACGACGCGCGCGCCCTTGCGCGGCATCGCCATGCGCGGGTCCGCGCAGATCGTGCTCATCGATACCCCCGGCGTGTTCGCGCCGCGCCGCAGGCTCGACCGCGCCATGGTGCGCGCCGCATGGGGCAGCGCCGGCGACGCCGACATGGTCGTCCACCTCGTGGATGCGCCCGCCCAGGCGCGCTCGCTGGCAGGCAAGCCTGACGGCGCCGATGTTCGTCAGGTCGAGGACGTCGCGCGCATCGTGGAGGGCCTGAAGGCCGCGGGGCGCAAGGCGATCCTCGCGCTCAACAAGGTCGACGCCATGCCGCACGACGCATTGCTCGGCGTCGCGCAGTCGCTTCACGAAGCGGGCGTCTATTCCGACGTGTTCATGATCTCGGCGCTCACCGGCGACGGCGTGCCCGATCTCGTGAAGCATCTCGCCGATCACGCGCCGGAAGGCCCGTGGCTCTACCCCGAGGATCAGGCCGCCGATGCGCCCGTGCGCGTGCTCGCCGCCGAGATCACCCGCGAGAAGATCATGCTGCGCCTGCATGATGAAATCCCCTACGAGATCGCGGTGGAAACCGACGCGTGGGAGGAAAAGAAGGACGGCTCGGTGCGCATCGAGCAGACGATCTACGTGGCGCGCGAAGGCCACCGGAAAATCGCCATCGGCGACAAGGGCCAGACCATCAAGACCATCGGCAAGCTCGCCCGCGAGGACATGGCCGTCTTCCTCGAACGCCCGGTGCATCTCTTCCTGCATGTGAAGCTCAAGGAAAACTGGAGCGAGGAACGCGCCCGCTACGAGGCCATGGGGCTGGAGTGGGAGAAGGAGTGAATCCAAGCCGATTCTGGAGTATTGTCGCCGGATGAGCCTGCTTGACCGGATCACCATCAATCCCGCGCAATGTGGCGGTCGACCCTGCATCCGCGGCATGCGTATCAGCGTCCGCGACGTGCTGGACATGCTGGCGGGCGGCGCAAGCGCGGAAACGATTCTCGCGGATTTCTCCGATCTGGAAGCCGACGATATCAACGCATGCTTGGCGTTCCGCAGTGCGTAATGTCTGGGCAGGCTGGCCAGAACTAAAAAGGAGAATGGACAGGTGGGAACACCTGAAGTCACAAACGTTTGAAAATGGCAACGAGGAGATCGGCCTGCTGAATCATCGCAAAGCGGGCCAGCTTCGCGCGTTGTTCTGGTTGCATCGCGGGCTCGACGAGGATGAACTGAGGGCTGCAGAATGCGCGGTCGGCCGATCAATACCGACCTGCCTGCGTCCATTTTATCGATGTTCTAACGGAGGCCAGTTTTTCTCGCAGATATCCATCGGTGGTCACGTCGGACCGATCACCAGGGATGTTGCGCCGGGCGCCGGACAACCAATCTCGTTGGCATATGGGAATGTCGTAGAACGTCCCCCCGGATTGACCGATTCGGATTTCGTGTTTGGCAGTATCATTGGCTACAATATTGTAGGTAAGCTTGTTGCCAACGAAACTTCGGTGAGGCTCGTTCATCCACGAGATGGTCTGGACGTTGCTGTAGAGTGTCCAAACTTCGAGTTGTTCCTATTCTCCGAGCTTGATCGACTGAGCGCCCGCTACGACAGCAACGGAAGATTCGACGAGAATTGGTCAATCTCCTTGCCGCCCGCCGCCAGACATTGGGATTCGGTGTGAAGCGGATTCCAAGCCGAATTGAAAAGTGTTGGCCGCCGCACAAATTGTGGCGGCATCCTAGATGAGCGTCGAGTGGACCGACGACGCGATCGTGCTGGGCGCCAAGCCGTATGGCGAGACGCAGGCGCTGGCGGAGGTGTTTTCGCGCGCGCACGGACGGGCGGCGGCCATCGTTCACGGCGGCGCGTCCAGGCGCATGAAGCCGGTGCTGCAGGCGGGCAATCTCGTGCGCGCGACATGGAAGGCGCGCACCGCCGACCAGCTTGGATTTTTCGCGCCGCTGGAACTGCTCGAACCGCACGCCGCCCGCGTGCTCGACGATCCGGCAGGGCTGGCGGGGTTGTCCTCTGCCGTTGCGCTCATTCGCGTGGGCGCGGTGGAGCGTCAGCCCTATCCCGGCATCTACGATGCGCTGCTCGTCCTCATCGAGGCGTTCAGCGCCGCCGAACTCTGGCCGGCGGTCTACACGCGCTTTGAACTCGGCCTGCTCGCGGAACTCGGCTACGGTCTCGATCTGAAGGAATGCGCGCTGACCGGCGCGAACGACGACCTCGCCTTTGTCAGCCCGAAGTCCGGGCGCGCCGCGAGCCGTTCGGCCGGCGAGCCCTACGCCGACAAGCTCCTGCGGCTGCCGCCCTTTCTCGCGAACCCGGAGGCGCCGGTCGAATCGGGCGATGTGGCGGACGCCTTCGCGCTGGCCGGATGGTTCCTCGAGCGGCGCCTCTTCGACCGCCGGGGGGAGGGAATGCCGGAGCAGCGCCGGCGGCTGATCGAGGCGTTGGGCCATCGGGGCCGACTCTAGCTAAGAAGTCCGAAGTACGACCAGAAAACGAATCACGCGGAAGGCAGAATGGCCGACGACATGAGTTCCCCGCCCGAAGATGGCGGCCGCATCGTCAACGAACCGATCGGCGAGGCGCTCTCGAAGCGCTTCCTATCGTATGCGCTCTCGACGATCACGGCGCGCGCCGTGCCGGACGTGCGCGACGGGCTGAAGCCCGTGCACCGGCGCATCCTCTACGGCATGTCCAATCTCGGCCTTTCGCCTGACGCAGCGTTCAAGAAGAGCGCCAAGATCGTCGGCGATGTGATGGGCGACTTCCACCCGCATGGCGACAGCGCGATCTATGACGCCATGGTGCGCCTCGCGCAGGATTTCTCCTCGCGCTATCCGCTCGTCGACGGGCAGGGCAACTTCGGCAACGTCGACGGCGACAGTCCCGCCGCCTACCGCTACACCGAAGCGCGCATGACGCAGGCGGCGCTGCTGCTGCTGGAAGGCCTCAACGAAGAGGCCGTCGATTTCCGGGAGACATATTCTGGCCAGGGCCAGGAACCCGTCGTTCTTCCGGCGGCCTTTCCCAATCTGCTCGCCAACGGCTCCACGGGCATCGCCGTCGGCATGGCGACGGCCGTCCCGCCGCACAACGTCGCCGAACTGATCGACGCGTGCCTGCATCTGATCAAGACGCCGAACGCCACCGTCGACGATCTGATGCGCTTCGTGCCGGGGCCTGACTTTCCCACCGGCGGCCTCGTCGTCGAGCCGACCGCGTCGATCCGCGAGGCCTACGCCACCGGACGAGGCGGCTTCCGCCTGCGCTCGAAGTGGGAGGTGGAAGAACTTTCGCGCGGCACGTGGCGCATCGTCGTCACGGAAATTCCCTATCAGGTGCAGAAGGCCAAGCTCATCGGCGCGCTGGCCGATCTGGTGGAAAACAAGAAAGCGCCGCTCCTGGGCGACGTGCGCGACGAAAGCGCCGAGACGGTCCGCATCGTGCTCGAACCGCGCGCGCGCACAGTTGAGCCTGCCGTGCTGATGGAGAGCCTCTTCAAGCTCTCCGAACTCGAAACCCGCATTCCGCTCAACATGAACGTGCTCGACGCGCAGGGCGTGCCGCGCGTCATGAGCCTCAAGGAAGTGCTGCAGGCCTTCCTCGATCACCAGCGCGACGTGCTGCAACGGCGCACGGCGTTCCGTCTGCGCAAGATCGCCGCGCGCCTCGAAATCCTCGCGGGCCTGCTCGTCGTCTATCTCAATCTCGACGAAGTGATCCGCATCATCCGCAACGAGGACGAGCCCAAACCGGTGCTCATCAAGCGGTTCAAGCTGAACGAGATTCAGGCCGAGGCGATCCTCAACACGCGCCTGCGCCAGTTGCGCAAGCTCGAAGAAATGGAAATCCGGCGCGAGGACAAGGCGCTGCGCGAGGAGCAGGAGGGGCTCACGGCGCTGCTCTCCAGCGACGCGCGGCAGTGGACGAAGATCGGCCAGCAGTTGACCAAGACGCGCGGCGTGTTCGCCGAGAGCACCGCATGGGGCCGGCGCCGCGCGCAGTTCGGCGACGTGAGCGGGCAGGCGGAAATCTCCGTCGACGCCTTCATCGTGCGCGAACCGATCACCGTCGTGCTTTCCGAGAAAGGCTGGGTGCGCGCGCTCAAGGGGCACGGCGCAGACACCGACACGCTCAAATACAAGGAAGGCGACCGTCAGGCGTTCGTCCTCCAGTGCGAGACGACCGACAAGATCATCCTCATGGCCACGGACGGCCGCGCCTTCACGCTGGGCGCCGACAAGCTGCCGGGCGGGCGCGGCATGGGCGAGCCGATCCGGCTGATGATCGAGCTTGGCGAGGACCAGGATCTCATCGCGCTCTTCGCCTACACGCCGGGCGCCAGGATGCTGGTGGCGAGCTCCGACGGGCACGGCTTCATCGTCAACGAGGACGAGATGATCGCCACCAAGCGCGCCGGCAAGCAGGTGCTGTCGGTGTCGAGCATGGCGCTCGCAGTGGTCTGCACGCCTGTGGACGGCGACCGGGTCGCGGTGATCGGGGAAAATCGCAAGCTCCTCATCTTCAACCTCGACGAGGTGCCGGAGATGAGCCGCGGCAAGGGCGTGAAGCTGCAGGCCTACAAGGACGGCGGCCTGCTCGACGCGGTGGTGTTCTCGAAGACCGACGGCCTGTCATGGGTCGACACAGCCGGGCGGACGCGCATGGTGGCGGAGTGGAAGGAGCACGTCGGCAAGAGGGCCTCCTCCGGGCGGGTCGCGCCGCGCGGCTTCTCGCGCAGCGGGAAATTCCACGGCGAGTAGCCGGCGCCAGCGGCGCACTGGCGCGAGCAGGCGTTGCACGGTAAGGATGGCCGCCCTTCTGGAGATGTCCAATGACTGGTCCTGTCATCCTTCTGATCGTCGTCGGCGTCCTCGTCCTGATGGCGATCGGCATCTACAACACGCTGGTTTCCCTCAGGAACCGGGTGAACCAGTCGTTCGCTGACATCGACGTGCAGCTGAAGCAGCGTCACGATCTCATCCCGAACCTTGTGGAAACCGTGAAGGGCTACGCGACGCACGAGAAGGGCACGCTCGAGGCGGTCATCCAGGCGCGCAATTCGGCGATGGCGGTCGGCGGCGGCACGGCGGCGCAGGCGCAGGCCGAAGGCATGCTGGGCGCGGCGCTCGGCAAGCTGATTGCGTTGAGCGAGGCCTATCCGGACCTCAAGGCCAACGCGAATTTCCAGCAGCTCCAAGCGGAACTGTCCGACATCGAAAACAAGATCGCCGCCTCGCGCCGCTTCTTCAACAACGCCGTCAACGAATACAACACCGGCATCCAGCAATTCCCCGCGGTGCTGTTCGCCGGCATGCTCGGCTTTGCGCAAAAGGCCTCGTTCGATCTCGGCGAGAGCCGCGCCACCGTCGAGACGGTTCCCACGGTGAAGTTCTGAGGCGTCCCGCAGCGGCGGAGCGGTAGTCAGCCATGCGCGCCTTCGGGCTTGGCACTCACATCGCCAGCAACAACTTCAAGTCCGTGCTGTTGCTGGCGGGCTTTCCGGTGCTGCTGCTGTTGCTGATGTACGCGCTGTTCCTGCTCTATGCGGGGTTTGCGGGGGAGTATGGCGCCTACGCCGACGGCGGCGTCGCATCGCCGTTCCTGTGGGCGGCGAACTCCCTGACCCACGCCTGGCCGTTCGCGCTCGGCGGCGCGGGCGCGTGGTTCACCGTCGCCTATTTCTCGCACCAGGCGCTGATCGACATGTCGACCGGCGCGCGCGAGCTGACGCGCAAGGAGAACGGGCGGGTCTGGAACCTCCTTGAGAACCTCTGCATCTCGCGCGGCATCGCGATGCCCTCGCTGCGCGTGATCGAAACGCCCGCGCTCAACGCCTTCGCCAGCGGCCTGCACGAGAAGCAGTACAGCATCACCGTCACGAGCGGCCTGCTTGAGACGCTCGACGATGCGGAACTCGAAGGCGTGCTGGCGCACGAACTGACGCACATCAGGAACCACGACGTCCGCCTGCTGGTGATCGCGGTGATTTTCGTCGGCATCTTTTCGTTCGTCGGCGAGATGATGTTCCGCGGGCTGACCAACATGCGCTGGAGCGGCGGCGGGAGGTCTTCCTCCTCGTCGTCTTCGTCATCGAGTTCACGGGACTCCGGCGGCGGCGCAATCATCGCCATTGTCGCGGCGCTGGCGATGATCGCCATCGCCTACGCGCTCGCCATTGCGATCCGGTTCGCCCTGTCGCGACGGCGCGAATATCTCGCCGACGCCGGCGCCGTGGAGCTGACCAAAAATCCCGACGCCATGATCTCCGCGCTGCGCAAGATCTCCGGCCATGCCGAGGTGCCGCGCGCGCCGGCGGAAGTCCGCGAGATGTTCATCGAGAACACACACGTGGGCATTGGCGAGATATTCGCCACCCACCCGCCGATCGAAAAGCGCATCGCAGCCCTCGTCGCGTTCGCCGGCGGTCTGGATCGGGGCGCTGTGGAGGATGGCGCGACCTCTTTCGGCAAGCGCAAGCGCGGGCCGTGGGGCTGAGACGTCAGAGATCCTGCACGTAGGTTTCCGCGTCCGCAGGGGACGCAAGGCCGGAATCCTCGAACGCGCGCCAGGCTCCGCCGCGCAGCAATTCGATCGGCTGGAACTGCGCCTTGTAGTCCATCTTCTCGCTGCCGTTGACCCAGTAGCCGAGATAGAGGTGCGGATACTTCGCCGCCTGCGCCTGCCGGATGTGGTCCAGGATGATGTAGCTGCCGAGACTGCGGCGTGGATCGCGCGTGTCGAAGAAGCTGTAGACGAGAGAAAAACCGTCGCGAAGCACGTCAATGAGCGCGCACGCCGCAAGCTCGCCTTCGTCAGCGCCCGCCGCTGCGTAGCGATACTCCACGATGTGGGTGTTGACGGCGGTCTCCTCGACCATCGCCGCGTAGTCGAGCAGCGTCATGTCCGACATGCCGCCCTCGCCGTGACGCGAGAGCAGATAGCGGCGCAGCAGCCAGAACTGTTCTTCCGTCGCGTCGGCGGGGCGCAGGCGTCGCGTGAGATCGGCGTTGCGCTGCGTGATCTTGCGCCAGCGCCGGTGTGTCGTGAACTGGCCGACCACGACCCGCGCCGACAGGCATGCGTCGCAGAGGTCGCATGCGGGGCGGTAGGCGATGTTCTGGGAGCGGCGGAAGCCGGCGTGGGTGAGGCTGTCGTTGACGGAGTTCGCGTCGGGACCTTCAAGACCCGTGAACACCTTCCGCTCCTTCCGGTCCGGCAGGTACGGACACGGCGATGGCGCTGTCAGGTAAAAGCGCAGGTTCTTGGTGGGGAATGGCCGCGTCACGAACCGCCCGTGAGTCCCGAAAAGAAGGCCATGGTCCGGTCGGGGCGGGGCGGGGTCAAGCGCGTTCCACCGTCAAGGCTGTGCATCCGGCGGCAGCACGGGAGCCTCGCGCAGCAGCGTGACCGAGATCCGCCGGTTGCCCGGCAGGGTCGGATCGTCGGGAAACAAGGGTTCGGCGTCAGCCTTGCCCGCCACCTGGTAGACCCGCTCCTGCTCGACGCCCGCGGCCTGGAGCACCCGCCTAGCGGCGTTGGCGCGGTCGGAGGACAGCTCCCAGTTCGTCACGCCGGACCGGCCCGGCGGGGAGCCGTCGGTATGGCCTGCGATGGTGATCCGGTTCGGCAGTTCCGCGACCACGCCGGCCACGGTGGACAGGAGCTTCCGGGCGCGTGCGTTGAGGGCGGAGCCGCCGGGCTCGAACATGGAGCGGCCTTCCTGGTCGACAAGCTGGATCCGCAACCCGTCTGGGGTCACCTCCATCAGCACATGCTTTGACAGCTCCGCGAGGTCGGGCATGTCCTGGATGGCCTGGCGGATCGATTGCTCGGCGCGCTCGAACTCGGCGTTCTCGCGTGCGGCGCGGGCCTGGGCCATGGCGGATTCGCTCGCCTCGGCGGTGCCGTCTTCCGATGCCGCGGCGCCCTGGACGCCGCCGCCGCTGGCGCTGCCTTCCTTGGACTGGGTGTTCTTCGATTGCCGCGCGCCCGCTTCCGCGAGCGCCTGGCCGGCGAGCAGGCCGCCTGCGCCGCTGGTGGTCTCTGAAACGCTGGCGGGGGCGAAGAAGTCGGCGATGCCGCGCTTTTGTTCAGGGCTTGTGGTGTTGATCAGCCACATGAGCAGGAAGAACGCCATCATCGCGGTCACGAAGTCGGCATAGGCGACCTTCCAGGCGCCGCCATGGTGTCCATGGCCGCCGCCTTTTTTGACCTTCTTGATGACGATCGGGGCTTTGTTTGCGGCGGCCATGGCTTTGAGCTGGGGAATCCCGTTTGCGGACACTGCGTCGGCGCGTGTTAAGAACAGGTTTGCGGCGCTGCGAGTGATGAGCGAGGTTCTGTTGGACGACGAACACGACTACCGGCGCGCGCTGGGCGCCTTCGCCACGGGCGTCGCCCTCGTCACGACCGATACGCCCGGCGGACCGGCGGGGATCGTCGTCAATTCCTTCACATCGGTGTCGCTCAAGCCTCGCCTGGTCCTGTGGTGTCTTGGCGACCGGTCCGACAGGTACGGCGCGTTCAGCGTGGCCGGACGGTGGGCCGTGAGTTTCCTTTCGGCCGAACAGCAGGCGACTTCGGTGCGGTTCGCCGCCCCCGGCTCGGCGCCGCCGCAGGCTACGACGTTTGCGCGCCTGGCTGGCGCGCCGGTGATCGAGGGGGCGCTGGCGCGCCTTGTGTGCCGCACGCATGACCGTCTGACGCTAGGCGACCACCTCCTGATTGTCGGCGAGGTGGAGGCTTTCGACTCGCGCGGCGGAGATGCGCTGACCTATTTTCGCGGCCGGTATGGCGTCGCACGGACGGAGGACTGAATGGCGCGCGTTGCGTTTCTGGGGCTCGGCGTCATGGGCTTTCCGATGGCCGGCCACCTTGCCCGTGCGGGACATGATGTCTCCGTTTTCAACCGCACCCCCGCCAAGGCGCAGGATTGGGCGAGCCGGCACAACGGCCGCGCGGCGGCGAGCGTCGCGGAGGCGGCCGCTGGCGCGGCGTTCGTGTTCGCGTGCGTCGGCGCCGATCGCGATGTCGATGAGGTTTTCGCCGCAGCCGTGGGCGCGATGGCGCCGGACGGAATTTTCGTCGACCACACAACAGCGTCCGCGACCCTCGCGCGACGCCTGCATGCCGCGGCGGCGCAGGCGGGACGCCAGTTCATCGACGCGCCGGTATCGGGCGGGCAGGCGGGGGCGGAAAACGGGCGCCTCGCAATCATGTGCGGCGGCGATGGCGAGGCCTTTGCGCGCGCCGAGCCGGTGATGGCGGCCTACGCCGCCGCATCCACGCTGATCGGGCCCGCGGGGGCGGGCCAGCTCGCCAAGATGGTCAATCAGATATGCATCGCCGGCGTCGTGGAGGGATTGGCGGAAGGTCTCCACTTCGCACGCGCGGCGGGGCTCGACGCCGAAAAGGTGATCGCCGCGATCTCCAAGGGCGCCGCCCAGTCATGGCAGATGGAGAACCGCTGGAAATCCATGGTCGAGGGGCGCTTCGAGTTCGGGTTCGCGGTCGACTGGATGCGCAAGGACCTGGGGCTGGTGCTGGACGAGGCGCGCCGCAACGGCGCGCGGGCGCCGATGACAGCGCTGGTCGACCAGTTCTACGCAGAAGTGCAGGCGCTGGGCGGAGGGCGCTGGGATACTTCGAGCCTGCTCGCGCGTCTTGAGAAGGGTGGATTATTGCGATCTCAACCATAAAGTAATGGATCGCGGCTACGCCTGTAGGCGTGACAAATCTTCTCCCCCGCGACTGGACGAGTCTGGTCATCGAGCCGGAAAGGGCCAGGTCAGCGCTCGTCCAGGAGATTGTGCGCAATCTCGGGTGCAGCGAAGTTGTGTCGGTGCGGGATCCGGAGTCGGCTTCCTCGTTCCTGCAAGCGCGCGCTCCCCACATTGTGGTCTGCGCCGGGCGCATGGCGCCGATGGACGGATTTGAATTCACCCGCAAGCTCCGCCGCGCGACAGACGTGCGCGATTGCGAGGTCTCCGTGATCCTGACTTTTGCGGAGCCGGCGCGCAGTGACGTCGTCTCGGCGTTGAATGCAGGCGCGGATGCGATGCTGCCATTTCCGATGTCGACAAATCACATGCGCCAGTTGCTGCGGGCGCTGGCGACGCAGAAGCGGCCTTTCGTGCGATCGTCCACCTACGTCGGCCCATGCCGTCGCCGCGGCCTTGTGGAGGGCGCCGGCGCCGCAAGGCGGCTGGAGGATTTCGGCGCCGTTGAAGCACGGGAAGCGTTGATGGAGGTCCTGCGCAAGGTGTACCACGCGGCGATCCGGGGCGGCGCATCGCAGGACTGGGTGGAGCATGCGGCGCAGAAGCTGGCCGCGTATCTGGCCGAAGCGCGCGGGGATTCAAACATCGACGCGGCGGCGCTCGCGACGCAATGCAAGGCGCTGATCGCGCAGTTCGTCGCCTTTGCGCCGGGCCAGTCGACCTTTGACCACGCATTCGCGCCACTGCGCCGGTTATTGACGACGGCGGTGGCAAGGAGCCAGCAGAAGACCGAAAAGGCGGCTTGAGGGGCTCACCTCGGCAAGCTTCTAAGCGTCAAGCATCGCGGCCGCGCGCGGCGCGAAATAGGTGATGATCCCGTCGGCGCCGGCGCGCTTGAACGCGCCCAGCGTTTCCCGAATCGCGCGGTCCTCGTCGAGCCAGCCGTTCGCCGCCGCCGCGCGGATCATCGCGTATTCGCCGGATACCTGGAACGCATAGGTCGGCAGGGCGAAGGCGTCCTTTACGCGACGGATGATGTCGAGATAGGGCAGGCCCGGCTTCACCATCAGCATGTCGGCGCCTTCGGCCACATCGAGCGCGCATTCGCGCAGGGCTTCGTCGGTGTTGGCGGGGTCCATCTGGTAGGTTTTCTTGTCGCCCTGCAACGCGCTCGCCGAGCCGATGGCGTCGCGGTAGGGGCCATAGAAGGCCGAGGCGTATTTCGCCGCGTAGGACATGATCAGCGTGTCGGTCTTGCCGGCCTTTTCGAGCGCCGCGCGGATCGCGCCCACGCGACCGTCCATCATGTCCGACGGCGCCACGATGTCGGCGCCGGCTTCCGCCTGCACCACTGCCTGATCCACGAGCCGCGCGACGCTTTCGTCGTTGAGGATGCGTCCGCCCTCGATGACGCCATCGTGCCCGTGATCGGTGAAGGGATCGAGCGCCACATCGACCATGATGCCGACGCCCGGCGCCGCGGCCTTCATCGCCCTCACGGTGCGGCAGACGAGGCCGTCCGGGTTCGCCGCTTCCGTGCCGAGCGCGTTCTTCTTCTTCACGTCGATCTGCGGAAAGATCGCGATGGCGGGAATACCGAGTTTCTCCGCTTCCAGCGCCGCCTCGACCGCCGCATCGATGGACAGGCGGTCCGCACCGGGCATGGAAGGCACCGGCACGCGCGCCGCCGCTCCGTCATGCACCACAAGCGCCCAGATGAGATCGCTTCGCAAAAGCGATGTTTCACGCACGAGGCGGCGGGCCCACTCCGCCTGACGCAGGCGGCGCGGGCGCAGCGCCGGAAAGGCGCCGGGCGTGAAATCTCTGGTGCTCATGGGTCTTGTCGCCGTGCGTGGTAAGGTCTCAGTTCATAGTCGCGGCGACGCAAAGTATACAAGCAAGCCGTCGCGTTTGCGGTCAATCAAGGACCGGCGCAGGGCGGAACAGGCATGGGAAGCGCATGAGAGAACAAGACATCGAAGTTTTCGCCCGCGCGGTCGATGGCGTGAAGACGGAAGGCCGCTACCGCGTCTTCGCCGACATCAAGCGCGAACAGGGGCGCTTTCCGCACGCCACGCTGCGCATGGCCGACGGCAAGGAACGCGACATCGTCGTCTGGTGCTCGAACGACTATCTCGGCCAGGGCCAGCACCCCGACGTCATCGCCGCGATGCACCATGCCGCGCTGAAGGTCGGCGCGGGCTCCGGCGGCACGCGCAACATCTCCGGCACGACGAGCTATCACGTGGACCTTGAGGCCGAGCTCGCGCAGCTGCACGGCAAGGAAGCGGCGCTGCTGTTCACGTCGGGCTACGTGTCCAACGACGCGACGCTCTCGACGCTGTCGAAAATCTTCCCCGATCTCTGGGTCTTCTCTGACCAGATGAACCACGCCTCGATGATCGAGGGCATCAAGCGCGCGAACTGCAACGTGCGCATCTTCCGCCACAACGATCTCCAGCATCTCGAGGCGCTGCTCAACGAGGCGCCCGCCGACGCGCCGAAGCTCATCGCGTTCGAGTCCGTCTATTCGATGGACGCCGACACCGCGCCGATCTCGGAAATCTGCGACATCGCCGAAGCTTACGGCGCGATGACCTATCTCGATGAAGTGCACGGCGTCGGCCTCTACGGCGTGGGCGGCGGCGGCATCGCCGAGCGCGACGGCGTCATGCAGCGCGTGGATTTCATCGAAGGCACGCTGGCCAAGGCGTTTGGCGTCATGGGCGGCTACGTCACCGGCCCCGCCGCGGCCATCGACGCGATCCGATCTTTCGCGCCGGGCTTCATCTTCACGACCTCGCTGGCGCCGTCGCTCGCCGCGGCGGCGCTTGAGAGCGTTCGTCTGGTGCGCGCTTGCCCGCACATGCGCGACCGCCTCGCGGAACGCGCCGAAAAGCTGAAGACACTGTTCGCGGATGCGGGCCTGCCGCTGATGCCGTCGACGACGCACATCGTGCCGTTGCTCGTCGGCGAGGCCGCGCTGTGCAAGGCGATCTCCGACGCGCTGTTGTTTGACCACGGCATCTACGTGCAGCCGATCAACTACCCCACCGTGCCGCGCGGCACCGAGCGGCTGCGGTTCACGCCGTCGCCGTTCCACGACGACGCGCTGATGGATCAACTCATCGACGCGCTGACCACCGTCTGGGCGAAGTTCGACCTCAAGACGGCGGCGTGACCGGCCGGCGGATCCTTTTCGAACACACGGTCTTCGGCGATGTCGCGCGTTGTGCGGCCGTCGATGCGGAAACCGGTCTTGAAGCGGTGGCGGTGGGACCCCGGCACGCGCCGCGCGCCGCGCTCGAATTCCTGGCTTTGAAGAAGCTTGAGCGGGCGCTCGCTGGCCCACGCGCACTGGCCGAACCGCCGCCGCCGCCGCCGCCGCGCAAGGGTACGTACGCCTGAGGGATTCGCCACACAGGCGAGTGCTATCGGCGCCGCCAATGGCGCGCCCATCACACAATCTGTATGGTCAGCGGGCGGGGAATCATTCCCGCGTCCCCCGGCGCGGTCCCGCGCGGGCCCCACGGAGCCGGCATGCGTTGCCCTTTCTGCCAGCACGAAGACACGCAGGTGAAGGACAGCCGTCCGACCGAGGACTGCGCCTGCATCCGGCGGCGGCGCCAGTGCAGCGCGTGCGGGGGGCGGTTCACGACGTTTGAGCGCGTACAGCTGCGCGAGCTGATCATCGTCAAGCGCTCGGACCGGCGGGTGCCGTTCGACCGGGAGAAGCTGACGCGCTCGGTGATGATCGCCCTGCGCAAGCGACCGATCGATCCTGAGCGGGTGGAGCAGATGATCTCCGGCATCGTGCGCCAGCTGGAGAGCATCGGCGAAACGGAAATCCCCTCCGCCACGCTCGGGCAGATGGTGATGGAGGCGCTCGCCGCGCTCGATCAGGTCGCCTACGTCCGTTACGCGTCAGTCTATCGTGACTTCCGTGCAGCGGGCGACTTCCGCGAGTTCCTCGAGGATCTGCCGGTCGAGACGCCGAAGCCGGGCCGGGTATGAGCGCGGGCCCGCAGGTCACGCTCAAGATCGCCACCAGCCTCGACGGGCGCATCGCCACTGCGGGCGGGGAAAGCAAATGGATCACGGGCGAGGACGCCCGCGCCGCAGTCCACCGTCTGCGCGCCGCCCATGACGGCGTGCTCATCGGCTCGGAGACCGCCATCGTGGACGACCCGGAGCTGACGGTGCGTCTTGAAGAGCCGGTCGTGAACCAACCGTTGCGCATCGTGCTGGATTCGCGGCTTCGCCTGTCGCCGACGAGTCGCCTGATGAAGACGCTCGCCATCGCGCCGCTGCTGGTGATCGGGGCCCGTGACGCTGACCGTTCGCTCGTGGCGGCCCTCGAAGCGGCGGGCGCGCGCGTAAGCCTCGTCCCCCGGAGCCTCGACGGCCTCGATCTCGCCGCCGCGCTTGAGGCGCTGAAGACCATCCACGCCGTCGACCGACTGCTGATCGAGGGCGGCGGGCGGGTTGCGGCGTCGTGCATAGCCGCCGGCTGCATCGACCGCATCGAATGGTTCCGCGCGCCGATCCTGCTTGGCGCGGAAGGCCGCCCGTCCATCGGCCCGATCGCCATGAAAAGTCTTTCCGCGGCGCCGCGCTTCACGCGGCTTGCGGTTCGTGAGGTCGGCGCCGATCTCTGGGAATCATACGAACGAGCAAGCTGAGCCATGTTCACCGGAATAATCACCGCCGTCGGCGACGTCGTCGCCATCGAACGCCGCAACGGCCTCATGCGCCTGACGGTCGAAAGCCCCTATGACCCTGCCGGCGTCGCGATTGGCGCCTCCATCTGCCACGACGGCTGCTGCCTGACGGTGGTGGAGACCGCGAGCGTGAAGGGCGGGATGCGCCACGTCGTCGAGGTCGCGCCGGAGAGCCTCGCGCTCACGACGCTGGGGCATGTCCGCGAGGGCGGGAAGCTCAATCTCGAACGTGCGCTGCGCGCGGGCGACGAACTCGGCGGCCATATCGTCAGCGGCCACGTGGACGGCATCGGCCGGGTCGCCGAAGTTCGCGCGGATGGCGAGGGCTGGCGCATTTCCATTGACGCACCGGAAGCGCTGGCGCCGCTCATCGCGCCGAAGGGCTCGATCACCATCGACGGCGTTTCCCTTACGGTGAACGAGGTTGAAGGCGCGCGTTTCGGCGTGCTGCTCATCCCCCACACCTGGAACGTGACGACCCTCCACCGGCTCAAGACTGGCGATTCCGTGAACCTTGAAGCCGACATGCTCGCGCGGTACGTCTCGCGCATCCTGTCGGCGCGCGCGCACTGACCGAAGAGGCCGCGAACCATGACCGCACAACCGAGCCCGCTGGACGATCTCAAGCGCTACATCTCGCCCATCGACGAGGTGATCGAGGAAGCGCGCAACGGGCGCATGTATATTCTCGTGGACGCGGAGGATCGTGAGAACGAGGGCGATCTCATCATTCCGGCGCAGTTTGCGACGCCCGACCAGGTCAACTTCATGGCGCGCTACGGCCGCGGCCTGATCTGCCTTGCGCTCACCGATGCGCGCACCCGCGAACTCGGCCTTGAGCCGATGACGCCGCGTAACCAGACGCGCCATTCCACCGCCTTCACGATCTCCATCGAGGCCAAGGAAGGCATCACCACCGGCATCTCGGCGCACGATCGCGCTCACACGGTGGCGGTGGCGATCGACCCGACGAAAAGCCGCGACGACATCGTCAGCCCCGGCCACGTCTTCCCGCTGTCGGCGCGCGACGGCGGCGTGCTCGTGCGTGCGGGGCATACCGAAGCGTCGGTGGACATCGCGCGGCTCGCAGGCCTTATTCCGGCGGCGGTGATCTGCGAGATCATGAACGACGACGGCACGATGGCGCGGCTGCCGGACCTCGTCGGCTTCGCGCAGCTGCACAATCTCAAGATTGGCACCATCGCCGACCTCATCGGTTATCGCCGTGTGAACGATCACATGATCGAGCGGCGCATGGAGACGCCGTTCCAGACGCGGCACGGCGAGTTCAAGCTCGTCCTGTTCGCCAACCGGCTCGACGGGCAGGAGCACGTCGCGCTCGTGCGCGGCGAGCGGAAGGCCGGGCAGCCGACGCTCGTGCGCATGCACCGGGTGGATTTCGCCGCCGACATCGCCGGGGAGGCGGGCGGTCGCGCGGGACTGATCGATCGCGCCATGGCCGAGATCGCCGCCGAGCCGGAGGGCGGCGTGCTCGTTCTCCTGCGCAATCTCGATCCGATGAACCTGTCGAAGCGCTTCGGCCTCGCTGAAGCCGATACCGCACCGGAAGATCGCGCATTGCGCGAATACGGCGTCGGCGCCCAGATCCTGCGCGAACTCGGCGTGCGGTCCATGGTTCTCCTGTCGAGCGCAAAGCAGCGGATCATCGGCCTTGAGGGCTACGGCCTCACGCTTGCAGGCTGGCGTCCGTTCAAGCAGAAGCCCTGATCATGGAAACCCTCGAACGTTTCGCCGTGGAGCGCGCCGATGGCGCGCGCATTCTTATTGTCGCCGCGCGCTACTACAAGGCCGTGGTGGACGCGCTGGTGACGGGCGCTGTGCGGGCTGTTGCCGATGCGGGCGCTGAAAGCGACGTCATCGACATTCCCGGCGCCTTCGAAGCGCCAGCCGCGATCGCGCTCGCTGCGCGCACGGGGCGCTATCAGGGCTACATCGCGCTCGGGTGCGTCATCCGCGGCGAGACGAGCCACTATGACTACGTCTGCGGGGAATCCGCGCGTGGGCTGATGGATATCGCCGTGCGCGAACATCTGCCGATCGGCTATGGCATCCTGACCGTCGAGAACGAAGCGCAGGCGATCGCACGTGCGGATCCCGCCACCCGCGACAAGGGCGGCGAGGCGGCGCGCGCCTGCCTTGCGATCCTCGCGCTGTCGAAGAAGTTCACGTCGTGAGCGCAGCCCCGCGTCCCGATGCGCAGGCCATCGCAGCGCGCCGCGCCGCGCGCCTCGCTGCGGTGCAGGCGCTCTATCAGATGGAAATGACCGGCTCGTCCGCCGCAACCGCGACCGACGACCTGCTCGCCGGGCGTCTGCCAGTCGACGATCAGGGCGCCATCGACGCCGATGTGGATTCCGATCTCTTTCGCCAGATCGTGGAAGGAGCGGTGGCCAATCAATCCGCGATGGACACGATCATCGCCGGCAAGCTCGCGTCAGGGTGGAAGCTCGAACGCATCGACGCCGTTGCGCGCGCCATCCTGCGGGCGGGGCTCGTCGAACTCTGGCGCCGCAAGGATGTGCCGACGCCGGTGGTGATCAGCGAATACATCGAGATCGCCAAGACCTTCTTTGACGGCGCGGAGCCCTCCTTCATCAATGCGACGCTCGACGCCTGCGTGCGTTCAGTGCGCGACATAGAGCCCGCATGAGCGACGGGCGCGACGAGTTCGCTCTCATCGCCCGCCATTTCGCGCCGCTCGCGCGATCACCCGCCGCGCGGGGACTTCTCGACGACGCAGCGTTTATCGAACGGGCCGGACCGCTCGTCGTCACCACCGACGCCATTGTCGAGGGCGTGCACTTCCTGCCGGACGATCCCATCGACACGGTCGCGCAGAAGGCGCTGCGCGTGAACATCTCCGACATCGTCGCCAAGGGCGCGGCGCCCTTGCATTACCTGCTGACGCTGCAATGGCCGGCCACGCGGCCGGCCGACGATATCGAACGGTTCGCCGCAGGCCTGGCCCGCGATCAGGCGGCGTTCGGCTGCACGCTGATCGGCGGGGACACGACCGCGACCCCGGGGCCGCTCTCCGTCTCGGTCACGATGTTCGGCAGGCCGCTGGGCGCGGTCCCGGCCGCGCGCGCCGGCGCCTTGCCCGGCGACGACGTATGGGTGACCGGTTCGATCGGCGACGGGCGTCTGGGCCTCCTAGCGCTCACCCAGGGCCTGCCGATGCTCGACGCGGCCTCTGTAGCGCGCGTCGTCGAGCGCTATCGCACGCCGTCGCCGCGCGTGGCGTTCGCGGCGGCGATAGCCAGCTTCGCACACGCCTCGATGGACGTTTCCGACGGTCTGCTCGGGGACGCCATGAAGATCGCGCGCGCATCCGGCGTGCGCCTCGTGCTCGATCCGGAGGCTGCTCCGCTTTCCGCCGCTGCGGCGGCGTGGCTCGCCGTCCAGACGGATCGGCAGGCGGGTCTGGCGACGCTTCTCAACGGCGGCGACGATTACGAGATCCTGTTCACAGCCGCGCCGTCGAGGCGCGCGCGGCTGCTGGAGGCCGCCGACGACGCGGGGACGCCATTGCGGCGGATCGGCGCGGCGCTGACAGGGCAAGGGGTCGACGCTGGCGGCGTCCCCGCCGCGGGCCACGTCCACCGGCTCGGGTCGTAACGAACCGGAAACCATGGCGCAGTCATGTTCCGCCGTCGGTTACGGGAGATCTCCATGTTTCGCGCCCTAGCGCTCGTCGTCCTCCTGGCGCTCGCGGCGCCGGCGTTGGCCTCCGATCCCCACGGCGGCGGGGAGAAGAGCGGGGAAGCCGAAAGCGCCCGGGCGATGGATGTCATGAACCTCATCGTGCCCGTGGTCCGCGGCGGCAGACTGGTGAACTACGTCTTTGTCAACGCCCGGATCCAGCTGGCGCCGGGGACCGACATCTGGCGCGCCCGCGACAAGGGACATTTCCTGCGCGATGCGCTGCTGAAGGCCGTTCACCGCCAGTCCATCGTCGATGCGACCCGCGACGACGCCGTCAACGGTCCCGCCGCCCAGACCCTCATCGCCAACGTCGCCCGTCAGGTGCTGGGTCCCAGCGCCGTCCGCTCCGTGGAAATCATGAGCACCTCTTCCCTCAAACAGGGAAGATCGGCCCGTTCATGAACTCCCCGGCAATGCCGCCGTTGCGCACTTGGACGGGCTTTGGCATACCCCGCGCAACTTGGCGGGGCCGGATTCGGCCTGCGGACGCTCGCAGGCTGGCGTAACGTTCCCGTTTTCTTCCCGCCGTTCCGGTATGCGTCGCACGACCCGTTAGGATCATCCAGATGAATCAAGACCTCTTATTGGCGTTGCCCGTCATCGCCGGCGTCATCGCCGCGCTCTACGGCTGGTGGCAAGTCGGCAACATCAAGCGCCAGAGCCCCGGCAACGAGCGCATGCAGGAGATCGCCGCCGCGATCCAGGAGGGCGCCAAGGCCTACCTGAACCGCCAGTACACGACGATCGCTTACGCGGGCGTGGTCATCACGATCTTGCTCTTTGCGGTCTTCTGGCCGAACTGGCAGGTCGCGGTCGGGTTCATCATCGGCGCGGTGCTTTCGGGTGCGGCCGGCTTCATCGGTATGAACGTCTCGGTGCAGGCCAACGTCCGGACGGCGGAAGCATCCCGCCACAGCCTCGGCAAGGGCCTCACGCTTGCGTTCAACGCCGGCGCGGTCACGGGCATGCTGGTGGCGGGCTTCGCGCTCCTCGGCGTAGCCGTATACTACGTGCTCCTGACGCGCGTCGCCGGCTACGGCCCGAGCGACCGCATCGTCGTCGACTCGCTTGTGGCGCTCGGCTTCGGCGCCTCGCTCATCTCGATCTTCGCGCGTCTCGGCGGCGGCATCTTCACCAAGGGCGCCGACGTGGGCGGCGATCTTGTCGGCAAGGTTGAAGCGGGCATTCCCGAAGACGATCCGCGCAACCCGGCCACGATCGCCGACAACGTCGGCGACAACGTCGGCGACTGCGCCGGCATGGCGGCGGACCTGTTTGAAACCTACGCGGTGACCATGGTCGCCACGATGGTTCTTGGCTCGATCCTGTTCCGCGAGGCTGCGGAACTCTGGAACCTCATGATGCTGCCGCTGCTGATCGGCGCCGGCGCCATCGTCGCGTCCATCGTCGGCACCGCGTTCGTGCGTCTCTCCGGCCCGGACGACAAGAACATCATGGGCGCCCTCTACAAGGGCCTGATCGCCGCCGGCGTCCTGTCCGTTGGCGCGCTGGCGCTGGCGATCCATCTCACCATCGGCTGGGGCCCGATCGCGGCCGGCATGACGCTGTCCGGCATCTCCGCCGGAAATGCCATCACCGGCCAGGAGCTGTTCTACTGCGGCATCATCGGCCTGGCCGTCACGGGCCTGATCGTGGTGATCACCGAGTACTACACGAGCACCGAGTACAATCCGGTGCGCAGCATCGCCAAGGCTTCAGAGTCGGGCCACGGCACGAACGTGATCCAGGGCCTTGCGGTTTCCATGGAAGCAACGGCGGCGCCGGCGCTTGTGATCGTCGCGGGCATCATCGGCGCCTACATGCTCTCGGGCCTGTTCGGCATCGCGATCGCGGTCACGACCATGCTGTCGGTCGCGGGCATCATCGTCGCGCTCGACGCGTTCGGTCCGGTCACCGACAACGCCGGCGGCATCGCGGAAATGGCGGACCTGCCGAAGGAAGTACGCGTCACGACCGATGCGCTCGACGCGGTGGGCAACACAACGAAGGCGGTCACCAAGGGCTACGCGATCGGTTCGGCGGGCCTCGGCGCGCTGGTGCTGTTTGCGGCGTATTTCGAGGATCTCAAGTTCTACTCGAGCAATGCCGAGTTCGCGTTCTTCCAGGGCGTCACCCCGGATTTCGCACTCAACAACCCGTTCATCGTCGTCGGCCTGCTGATCGGCGGCCTGCTGCCGTACCTCTTCGGCGGCTGGAGCATGACGGCGGTTGGTCGCGCGGCTGCGGCGGTCGTGGAAGAGGTGCGCCGCCAGTTCCGCGAAATCCCGGGCATCATGGATCGCACGGCGAAGCCTGACTACGGACGC
>CAZGYQ010000036.1:0-29933 GCA_964530695.1 uncultured Caulobacteraceae bacterium | reverse complement strand
CAGTCCCAGTGTGGCTGATCATCCTCTCAGACCAGCTACTGATCGTCGCCTTGGTAGGCCATTACCCCACCAACTAGCTAATCAGACGCGGGCCGATCCCAAGGCGATGAATCTTTCACCTCTCGGTCACATACGGTATTAGCTCCAGTTTCCCGGAGTTGTTCCGTACCTTAGGGCACGTTCCCACGTGTTACTCACCCGTCTGCCGCTCCCCTTGCGGGGCGCTCGACTTGCATGTGTTAGGCCTGCCGCCAGCGTTCGTTCTGAGCCAGAATCAAACTCTCAGGTTGAGTTGATTCCGACGTCACCACTTACATGGCTTTATGCGTTACTTTTTGACGGGAAACCGCCGTTCTTCACCGGACCGAAATCCGGATCGAACGTCAGTTATCCAATTTCCAAGAAACACAAACCGTCGGTCTCTGTTGCCGGGGCATTACCCCGGCGACAGGCGAACCGCCGCCTGCGTCTCTCTTCTCCAAATCACAATGTCAAAGACCTCTGGTAGGCAGGGAGAAATAGCTTTCTTCCCGCTTCCCTTCCCCGCCGCCAAGAGCCTTCCGAAGAGGGCCCCGCCGTGGGGAGGCGCGCTTTTATGCGGCCTCGATTTAGTAGTCAACGGCGTTGTGCGGTCTTTTTTTCAACGCGCTTCCAACCCGTATCCGGCCGGAAAATCGTAGATGTGAGGACCGCGCCGGGAATGCTCGACCGTGTCAGACACGCTCGCTGTTCCCCGCCGCAAGGTTGGTGAACCTAGAGTACACCCTACGGGAGATCAAGCGCTAAATGCGCCGGATTGGCGAAATCCCCGTGTCAGCCTGTCGCAATGTAGGCCCGCATGGCCGCCGCCTCGACCTCAACGGCCTCGATCTTGGCCTTCACGAGGTCCCCGATCGACACTAAGCCTATCATGCGGCTCCCTTGGACGACCGGCAGGTGGCGGATCCGGCGGTCGGTCATCCGCGACAGGCAGTCATCGACCGTCTCTTCGACGTGCGCCGTGATGACGCCGCGGCTCATGGCGGAAGCCACCGTGTCCTCAAGACACCTCGGCCCGTGTTTGGCCACTTCACGCACGATATCGCGTTCCGAGAGAATTCCGATGATGTCGCCGTCGGCGTCCAGCACGACCACGCAGCCGACGCGGCGTGCGGTGAGCTCTCCCGCAGCCTCCTGCAGCGTCGCGCCTTGCGACACGGCGTGCACTTGTCCGCCCTTGCCCTGAAGTATCTGCGCCACGAGCATGCCGGCCTCCCCGGTCGTTGTTTCCCACGAGGATGCGCCGTGATCGGAAAGCCGGCAAGCGCGTTCTCTGCCTGTACGCATGACGAAAAAGAAGGCTAGGCTTCGTGCGGAAGGAGTATCGCGGATGGCTTATCGCAAGCGCCTCGAACGCGACCTCGACCGCTGGATCTCGGCGGGCCACGTGCCCGCGGATCGGCGCGCCGTCATGCTGGCGATGATCGAAGAGCCCAAGCGCCTCGACGCCGCCACCGCGCTCGCGTGGATCGGCGCGGTACTGCTCGGCGTTGCGGTCATCGCGTTCATCGCCGCCAACTGGGACGGCCTGCCCCGCCTGGCGCGGTTCATCATGGTGCTGGGGCTATTTGCGTCCGCGGTGTGCGCCGCCGCATGGACTGCGCACCACAATCGGCCGGCGGCCTCCAATGCGCTGACGACGCTGGCGGCGCTCTTCTTCGCGGCCGCGGTCGGGCTCGTCGGGCAGATCTTCGACATCGCCGGCAAACCGGCGCATGCGCTGATCGGTTCCGGCGTCGCCGCAACCATGCTCGCGCTCGCGGGCCGCTCCACGGGCGCGGGGTTGGCGGCTTTGCTGCTGATCGCGCTCGGCGACGCGCAGACAATCGACAATCACATGGCGATCACGCTGGGCGCCGGGCTTCTGGGCGCGCTTGCGGCGTGGTCGTGGCGGTCGGCGGCGCTGGCGCACGGGGCGAGCCTCGCAATCTTCATCGCCGGCGTCTGGTCGATCGCCCAGCTCCACGACGGCGAAGCCGGCTGGTTTCTCGTGGCGGCGGCGGCGGCGGCAGGGGTCGCTGCGTCCGCGCGCTGGCGCTGGAAGGCGGGAGACGCCGACGTTTTCGCCACGTTCTACGGGTGGTTCGTGTGGATCGCGCTCGCGTTTCTCGTCTGCGCCGGGTTCGCCGCATCGGGAACCGGCCCGGAGATGATCCCGCACCGGCTCGCCTGGCTCGCCGCCGCCGGAGGCGCGATCACGCTCGGCCGGCATGACCGCCACGCGCTCATTTCCACGGGCGGCATCGTCTTCCTGATCGGCGCCGTGGGCGCGGTGCTCGTCGATCTCGGGGTAGACCTGATGACCGCCGCCCTCCTCTTCTTCGCCTGCGCGCTCGCGGCGCTCGCCGGCGGCCTCATCCTGCGACGGAAGGCGAAGGCATGACCATCTCGCTCGCCCAGCGCCTGCTCGCGGCAGGCTTCGTCTGCATCCTCGCGCTGATCGCCCTTGTGGTCATCGAAGGCCGCGCGCGCGCCGCAGGCCGGGAGGTGATCTTGCGCATGCAGCCCGTCGATCCCCGCGCGCTGCTCACCGGGCATTACGTGCAGCTCTCCTTCGCCGACACGCTCGCACCGGGCCAGGCATGTCCGCCGATCGCCGAAAGCGATGCGCGGTCCGGCGCCTTTGGCGCGCGGTCTCAAGACTGGCTGGCGTTGCGCAAGGACGGCGAAGTCCATGTGCTGGCGGGGAGTTATGCGACGAAGGCGGAAGCCCTGAAACACGGCGAGATCGTCGCCCGCGGCTTTGCCCGCTGCGATCCGCCGTTCACGCCGGAGCCCGGCGCGGAAGGCGCGACCGCCTCGCCCGGAACAGTGTTCCTGAACCTCTCCGTCGATCGCTTCTTCGCCGACCAGCAGGAAGCCGAAGCGCTTGAGAAGATCCTGCGCGACCGCGATCAACCAGAGCGCACCGCCGCCATTCTCTCCGTGTCCGAAGACGGAACCGTGCGCACGAAAGGCATCGTCATCGACGGCAAGCGCGTCGAGCTGACCTGGTTCTAGTTCACGGCGCCTGTTTCGGGACAAGCAACGGATAGAGCGCGATACCCGCCACAAAGCCGCCAAGGTGCGCCTCCCACGCGATGGGCAGCGCGCCCGTGACACGCGCCAGCGCCGCCAGAGCGACGTTCACCAGCAGGAAGTAGAATCCCATCTGCAGCACCGTCGGCGACCGCACCGCCATGCGCCAGTCAGCGTATGGCGCCATCAGATACGCCGCAAAGAGGCCGCACGCGGCCCCGGATGCGCCGATCGCCGGCGTCGTCGAACCCCAGTTCACGAGCACATAGACGATGGCGCCCGCCGCCGCCGCGCCGAAAAAGAGCGCGAGAAACCGCAACACCCCGCCCACGCCGCGCCCGAAGCGTTCGGCGACGAGTTCTCCCGTTTGCAGGATGAGCATGCAGTTGAAGAACAGGTGCAACGGCCCGGCGTGCAGGAAGGCGTTGCCGGTCAGCGCCGCGAAGATGCCGGGCAGACCGAAATCCCCGTCTGCAAAGCGCGCGGGTATGACGGCGAACGTCTCCAGCAGCGCCTCGTATGCGCGCGCGTCGAGCAGGTACGTCGCCCCATGCGCCAGCACGATGGTGAGAACGAGGAACGTCACCACGCGCGGCATGCGCGCGAGACGGCCGCGCGCGGGCTCCTGTGGGGCTTCAGGCTGGGACGTGCTCATGCGCTTCCTATCTGGGAAGCGCCGCGCCGCCGCGCCAGTGCGTCACGCGCCTTTCCAGTTCGGCTTGCGCTTTTGCGCGAAGGCCAATGGACCTTCCTTCAGGTCGTCGCTGCGGAACATCGCCGCCACTGCGGGATACTTCGACTGGTTGGCGAGGCCCGCCGCGACCGTAGGCTCCTCAAGTCCCTTGTAGACCGCCTCTTTCGACGCGCGGATCGACATGGGGCTCAATTCGAGGATCTGCGCCGCCCACTTCTTTGCGACGTCCACGGACTGCCCGACAGGCGCCACGTCGTTCACGAAGCCCAGCGTCTTGCCTTCCTGCGCCGAGACGTGCCGGCCGGTGAGGATCATGCCCATCGCCTGCTTCAGGCCGATCTGGCGCGGCAGGCGGTGCAGGCCGCCCGCAAGCGCCGCGAGACCGACGCGCGGCTCCGGCAGCGCGAACGTCGCGTTTTCCGCGGCGATGATGAGGTCGCAAGCGAGCGCGATCTCGAAACCGCCGCCCATCGCCACGCCGTTGACCGCGGCGATGACGGGCTTCGTCAAATCGTATCGGTTGGTAAGCCCGCCGAAGCCGGTGGGGGGCGAGGACATCGGATTGCCCGCCGCCTGATACTTGAGGTCATTTCCCGCACTGAACGCCTTCTCGCCAGCGCCCGTGACGATCGCCACCCAGAGGTCCGGATCGGCGGCGAACTCGTTGAACACCGCCTCCATCTCGAAATTCGCGGGCGGATGCACGGAGTTCATCACTTCAGCGCGGTTGATCGTGACGAGCAGCAGACGCCCGTCCTTCTCGGTCTTCACGAACTCAGGTTGCGTCATCGCGTTTCTCCCTCAGATCATTCTGCTCGGCGCCAGGTCGCGCGCATATCGCTTCCAGTTCTCGACGTAGTGCTGCGCCGAAAACGTGTTGATCTGAATGTGCTCCGGCGCCATCGCGCGCGCAACGCGCGCCGGCGCGCCGGTGATGAGATGTCCAGGCTCGAAGGCTTTCCGTTCCGTCACCAGCGCATGCGCGCCAACGAGACAATCGCGGCCGATCACGGCGTGGTTGAGCACTGTCGCCTTGATGCCGATCAGGGAGTTCTCCCCAATCGTGCAGCCGTGCAGCATCACCTGGTGGCCGATGGTGACATTCGCGCCGATCGTCAGCGGCGCGCCCATGTCGGTGTGCAGCACCGAGCCGTCCTGCACGTTTGAATTCTCGCCGACGATGATGGGCTCGTTGTCCCCCCGCAACACCGCACCGAACCAGACACTGGCGTTGCGCTTGAGAATCACCCGTCCGATCACCACCGCCGTCGGCGCGATCCAGAACGCCGCCGCGTCCTCGACCTCGAGATCGGCATCGGCCAGACGAAATACGGGCATCTATTCCTCCTTCGCAGTCGCAAAACATTCACTCGGTTGCAACGCGACGTTAACCTTCATGGCCGTCTTATGGGGGTCATGGCGCACCCACAAGGCGCGCCATCGGAACAAGGAGAAGCCCAGTGGGGATATGCCGCGCTGCAAGCGCGCCCTGCCTAAGCCCAAAGGACGCCGGAACGGCGCCGGGTCGCCTCTCTTCGAGTCTCGAATATTCAATCGTCCACACCGCCGTCAGCCTCGCGCTGGCGGCGTTTTCATTTCTGCAAACGTCCTAGGAGGGGTTCCATGGCGAAGCGTCCGATGAAACGTGCGGCACGCGCTGAAACTGTCCGCGAGGCGCGCGGCGCCGTGCGCGACGACAGCCGCAACAGACTGCAGGTCGTCCAGGGCGGTTGGGACCCCGCCAACGATGTCGGGCGCGACCAGAGCTACATCAAGACGATCAAGGCCAAGAGCAAAGGCCAGGAACAACTCATCAAGGCCATCGACATGCACAACCTCGTGCTTGCCCTTGGCCCGGCAGGCACAGGCAAGACCTATCTCGCCATCGCCAAGGCCGTCGAGGCGCTTGAGGCCGGCAAGGTCGGGCGCATCGTGCTCTCCCGTCCCGCGGTGGAAGCAGGCGAATCGCTCGGTTTCCTTCCCGGCGCCATGGAAGACAAGCTCGCACCGTACCTGCGCCCGCTCTACGACGCGCTCGCGGATCGGCTCTCGCCGAAGCGTCTCAAATCCCTAATGGCTGAAGGCCTTATCGAGATCGCGCCGGTCGGCTTCATGCGCGGCCGCACGCTGAACAACGCCTTCGTGGTCATCGACGAAGCGCAAAACTGCACCTTCGGCCAGATCAAGATGCTGCTCACGCGCCTTGGCTGGCATTCGACAATGGTCGTCACCGGCGATCCCGCGCAGACCGACTTGCTGCCGGAACTGTCGGGCCTCGCCGACGCGGCCAAGCGCCTTGAAGGCTTGCCGGACATCTCGGTCGTGCGCCTAGCGGAACAGGACATCGTGCGCCATCCGCTCGTCGCGAAGATGCTGACCGTTCTTTAGCTTCCGTTTACCGCGACTCGCGTCCACTCACACCTGTCAGCAACTGGCTTGAAGGGCGGATCAGCCGGGGCGAAAGCTCCGGCTGCTTCCGTTCACGCGCAGCGATCACGCCTTCCGGTCCGGCGTCCAGCCGCCGACGAGCCGCGACGCGCTCGACTCAAGGTCGCCGCCCTCGACCTCGAACGCAACCCACGAGGCGGTCGGCATCTCGCCGAGGAAACCGCGCGCGAGACCGCTGCGATCACCGCTGCGTTCCACCAGCCGCGCGACGAGTTCGTGCATTCCGGGATTGTGCCCCACCATCAGGACGACGGGTCCATCCGTCGTCGCGGCGCGCATGGCGTCATCCCAGATCGCCCTCGCCTCGGCGAGATAAAGCGCATCGACGAAACGGCCCTCCACATCAGGCGCAACGACGCCGCCGACGATCACAGCCGTCTCCACCGTCCGCACCGCGTTCGAGGCGCGCACCGCCGTTGGTTTGAGACCCTGGTCGCGCATGGCGTCGCCCGCCTCGGCCGCTTCGCGTCGCCCGCGTTGCGTGAGGCCGCGCGCGCGATCGCTCGGCGCTTCGTGATCGCGCACGGCCTTGGCGTGGCGCATGAGGATGAGTGTCGGCATGGGGTCCCTTGTCGGTGCGCCATGTGCATGGCCTCGCTCCGGCGCGCAATGGCGCGGACGCCCTTTTGCTTGCGTGACCCACGTTCTGCATGCCACGTTCCGCGCACGGGGACGACACATGGCAATGACACGGGGACGCACGGGTAAGCCGCGCCCGGCCTTGGCCGATGCGGCGCTGGACGAGGCGCAATTCGGACTGTGGCGCGCGCGCAGGCGGCTGTCCGCGAGGCACGTGCTCAGTTCCGGCCAGTTTTTCGTCGGCGTGATGCTGCTCGCCGGGGCCGTATGGCTGGCGCGCGAGCATGCCGCACTTTTCTGGCTTGGACTGCGCATCGTGGCGTGGATCGCCTTCACCAGCGCCATCGTGCTGCGGCTGTTCGCAGCGGGCGCGAGCCTCGCGCTGCCGGAGGCGCCCGCGCGACGGTGGACCGATGCGCCGCCGGTCTACACGGTGCTTTGCCCCTTGCGGCGCGAGGCCGCCTCGGTTCCGGGGCTCGTCGCGGCGCTGCGCAACCTCGACTATCCCGCCGTGCTTCTCGACGTAAAGATCATCATCGAGGCCGACGATGCAGAGACCGCCGAAGCACTTGAAAACGCGGTCCTGCCTGCAGGATTCGAGATCGTGCGCGTGCCCGTCGCATCGCCGCGCACCAAACCCAAGGCGCTGAACTACGCGCTGTCGCGCGCGCGCGGCGCCTTCGTGGCCGTCTACGATGCTGAAGACATCCCCGACCCGCAACAGCCTCGCGCGGCGCTCGACGCATTCGCCTCCGGCGGCGCACGCCTCGGCGCAGTGCAGGCGCCGCTCCTGATCGACAACGGACGCTCGAGCTGGATCGCCAGCCAGTTCGCCGCCGAATACGCGATCCAGTTCCGCGGCATCGTGCCCCTGCTCGCCCATCTTGGCGCGCCCCCGCCGCTGGGCGGCACGAGCAATCACTTTCGCCGCGACGCGCTGGAGGACGCCGGCGGCTGGGATCCGTTCAACGTCACCGAGGACGCCGATCTCGGCTATCGCCTCGCCCGGTTCGGATGGCGGATCGGCGCGATCGCGCCGCCGACATGGGAAGAGGCGCCGGCGCGGCTGGGGCCGTGGATCCGGCAGCGGTCGCGCTGGATCAAGGGCCACATCCAGACCTGGCTTGTGCTGATGCGTGATCCATTTCGCACGGTCCGCGAGATGGGTCTGGGCGCATTCCTCGCAATGCAGGTGGTGCTGGGCGGCGGACTGCTGGCGGCGATGGCGCACCTGCCGCTGCTCTGCGCGCTGGCATTCGCGGCCGTCGCGCACCGCTTCTCGATTTCCGCGGCCGACTGGACGCTGGTCATTTCGGGCTACGCGACCGCGACGCTCGCGGCGCTTTTCGCCGCCGCGGTGCAGCGCGACCGACGGCTTGCGATCGCGGCTCTCTCGATGCCCTTTTACTGGCCGTTGGCGTCACTCGCTGCGCTGCCGGCGGTGTTCGACCTTTTCTTCCGCACCCATTATTGGGCCAAGACCGACCACGCACGCACGCCACGGAACACACCGCGCCAATGGATCTCGCCATCACGCTCGCCGCCCTCGCCATCGCCGGCGTCCTCTTCGCCCTGAGCTATTGGCGAAGCGCAAAACCGGCGGACCAGCGCACGCCACAACTCAACCCGTGGCGCGTCCCTTGGCGGATGATCATGATCCTCTCGGGCGCCGCAGTGCTGCTCATGCTCGCCCACATAGTCAATCTCATGGGATTTCAGACTGGCGGACGTATGGGCATCCGTTGAGCCGCAGACACGCGCGGTCTAGTGTCGGCGGAAACGCGAAGGAGATACGCCATGGCCGACAGCGCCGGACATCTTGAGGCCTTCCGCAAGGACACCCGCGACTGGCTGGAAATGAACTGTCCGCCGTCGATGCGCACGCCCATGCCTGAAAGCGAAGTGGTCTGGGGCGGCAAGAACGCCACGTTCAAGAACCCGGAGTCGAAACTCTGGCTCGAGCGCATGGGCGCAAAGGGCTGGACGGCGCCGGTCTGGCCGACGGCGTACGGCGGCGGCGGGCTGACGCCTGCGGAAAACGCCGTGCTCCAGGACGAACTCAAGAAGATCAACGCCCGCCCGCCGCTCTTTTCCTTCGGGCTGTGGATGTTCGGTCCGGCGCTGCTCGAATACGGCAACGAAGCACAAAAGAAGGAACACCTGCCGAAGATCGTGCGCGGCGATATCCGCTGGTGCCAGGGCTATTCGGAACCGGGCGCGGGTTCCGATCTCGCCGGCCTGCAGACGAAGTGCGAGGACAAGGGCGACCACTACCTCATCAATGGCCAGAAAGTCTGGACGAGCTACGCCAACGAGGCTGACTGGATATTCTGCCTCGTGCGCACCGACACCACCACGAAACACGAAGGCATCTCGTTCATCCTGTTCGACATGACTTCGCCGGGCGTCGAAACGCGTCCGATCCTGCTTATTTCCGGCTCCTCCCCGTTCTGCGAAACATTTTTCACCGACGTGAAGGTCCCGAAGGAAAATCTCGTCGGCAAGGTCAATGGCGGATGGGAAATCGCCAAGCGGTTGCTCATGTACGAGCGCCAGAGCATTTCCTCATCGGGCTTCGGCGGCGCAGGCGGCCTTTCGCTTCAGGAAATCGCTGCGCGCTACGTCGGACTGGAAGACGGCAAGCTCGACGACGCCGACCTGCGAGGGCGCATCGCCAATCACCTAATGGCCGACAAGGCGTTTGCGCTCACCGTTCGCCGCGCATCGGAAGAAGCCAAAGCCGGCGGGAACGTGGGGCACATGGCGTCCATGTTCAAGGTCGCCGCCGCGACGCTCAACCAGGAAAAATCCGAGCTGACGATCGAGGCGATGGGCAACCGGGCGCTCGGCTGGTCCGGCGAGGGCTTTGATCCGGTCGAACTGAAGGCGACGCGCGATTGGCTGCGCTCGAAGGGCAACTCCATCGAAGGCGGAACCAGCGAGATCAATCTCAACGTCATCGCCAAGCGCGTCCTCGGCTTGCGCGACCACCAGTGAATACCGGGGATCAATTGCACATGAAACGCCTCCTCATCGCCTGCTTGCTGACCACCACGCTGTGCGCGTGCCAACGCAGCGGGCCCGAGGCGCCCCGTGAAGACGCCGCGAGCGCAAGCCCGGGTGCGGAGATCACCGGTTGGCTGGGCGCCGACGGCGCGAGCGAAACCGCCATCATCTACAGGGATTCCGCAGACTCGCCGGGCTTCGCGCTGTCGTGCGTGCAGGCGACGAAATCCTTCCGCGTCAGCGCACCCAATCCGGTCGAAGGTGCGCCGATCGACAAGGAAACCGCGACGCTTATCCTGGGCAATCAGGCCTTTCTCGTTCCTGTCACGGCGGGCGCCGGCTCGACGCCAACGCTCCAGGTGGAGGTTCCCGTGATTCCCAAGCTGCTGCGCGCGGTCGCGGATTCCAAATCGGCGCGGCTTGTGTTCCGGGATGCGTTCGTCGAGACGGGCGTGGACACGCAGGGCAAGCTTCTCGCGTTTTCGACGCATTGCGAGACGCTCACGGGGGTCGGGGCCGGCCCATGAGCAACCGTCCCGTCCTCCAGTTCTGGCATGAATTCGCCAGCACCTATTCCTACATCGCGGCGATGCGCGCGGAGCAGGCGGCGCAGACGCATGACGTGGAAATTGCGTGGCGACCGTTCCTGCTCGGCCCCATCTTCGGCGCGCAGGGACTGACGGATTCGCCATTCAACGTGTTCGCCGACAAGGGGCGCTACATGTGGCGCGACATGGCGCGCCTCTGTGCGGACTATGATCTCCAGTTCCGCCGACCCTCGACGTTTCCCCGAAACGGCTTGCTGGCCGCGCGCGTTGCAATGGTCGGAGTGCGCGCGGGCTGGGGCCCGGCGTACATCCGCGGCGTCTACGCGGCGAACTTCATCGAAGACCTGGACATCACGGACGCACGCGTACTGGCGCCGATCGTGATGGCCGCGGGCGGCGATCCGGAGACGGCGTTCGCAGACGCCGCCGCCGACGTCACCAAGACCGCGCTGCGCCGCCAGACGGACGAAGCCCAGGCGAAGGGCGTCTTCGGCGCGCCGAGCTTCATCACCGCCGACGGCGAGCTCTTCTGGGGCCACGACCGACTTGAACAGGCCCTCACATGGGCACGCACGCACCACGACCAGGGAAAGTAACGGCCATGTTCACGCTCACCGACGAACACCGCATGCTGCAGGACTCTGCGCGCGATTTTGTCCGCGACAAGCTGCCGACCACGGTGCTGCGCGGCCTGCGCGACAGGAAGGTTGCAGACGGATTCGATCGGGCCCTCTGGGCGGAAATGACGGCGATGGGCTGGACCGGAATCATCGTGCCGGAAGCGCATGGCGGTGCGGAACTCGGGTACCGCGGACTGGGACTGGTGCTTGAGGAAACCGGCCGCACGCTGGCGCCTTCGCCGCTCCTGTCCACCGCCATGATCGGCGCGACCGCGCTCGTCCGCAGCGCGTCGGACGTCGCGCGCGAAAAGTGGCTGCCGCAGATCGCCGACGGATCGCTCATCGCCGCGCTCGCGGTCGACGAAGGCCCCCACCATGCGCCGAAAAAGACGAAGACCGCCGCGAGCGGCGCCGGCGAGAGCGTGACGATCAAGGGCGCCAAGTCCTACGTCGCCGACGGGCAGACTGCGGATCTGCTGCTCGTTGTTGCGCGTGGCAAGAATGGTCTTCAGCTTGTCGCCGTCGAGGCCGGCGCCGCCGGTGTTGCGCGCAAGGCGCTGACGACCGTCGACAGCCGCGGCGCGGCCGACATCACGTTCGACGGCGCGGCGGGCGTGGTTCTTGGCGACGAGAAACTCGTGGAGCGCGTACTGGACGCCGCGCGCATCGGACTGGCGGCGGAAATGCTCGGCACGTCGACGCAGGCGTTCGAGATCATCGCCGAGTACCTCAAGACCCGCACGCAGTTCGGCCAGCTCATCGGCTCCTTTCAGGCGATGCAGCACCGGGCCGGCAAGATGCTCGTCGATCTCGAACTGACGCGCAGCTGTATTGGCGCCGCGCTTTCCGCGCTCGAAGGCGATCGTGCCGACGTGGCGGAACTTGCGTCTCTCGCGAAGGCGCGCGCATCGGAGACCATTCACCTAGTGTCGAACGAGATGGTCCAGATGCACGGCGGCATCGGCATGACCGACGCCCACGACAGCGGCCTCTACATGAAGCGCGCGCGGGTGACCGAAGCGCTCTATGGCGGCGCGAGCTTCCACCGCGACCGTTACGCCGCCATCAAAGGTTTCTGAACGGATCGTTTCGGCGGGCGCGCTAGCGGTGCAGCCGCCTGCGCGCCATGTGTTGCAGCATGACCGACACCCTGCCCTCCCTCTTCGTCAGCCATGGCTCGCCGATGATCGTCATCGACGAGAGCCCGGCGCGCGCGTTTCTCGAGGCGCTCGGTCCAGGTCTGCCTCGCCCGCGCGCGATCCTCGTCGTCAGCGCCCACTTCGAGGCGGCCGAGCCCACGCTCACCACCGCCCCGCAACCGCCGATGATCTACGACTTCGGCGGCTTTCCCGAACCGCTCTACAAAATCCTCTACCCGGCCCCGGGCGCCCCGGATCTCGCAGCGAAGGCTGCAAGCCTCCTTCGCGCCGCAGGCTTCGCGCCGCGTTTCGACGGATCGCGCGGCTTCGATCACGGAACGTGGACGCCGCTGCGCCTGATGTATCCGGCGGCCGACATCCCGGTCGTGCAACTGTCGGTCGCGCCTCGCCGCGATGCGCACTGGCATTTCGCTCTCGGACAGGCGCTCGCGCCGCTGCGCGAAGAGGACGTGCTGATCATCGGTTCCGGCGCGCTGACGCACGACCTGCGCGCATTCTTCGGTCGAAGTCCGCAGGCGGGAGCGTCGCCGCAGGCGAGCGCCGAGGCGTTCGCGACATGGATGGCGCAAGGCATCGAGGCCGGTCGTATCGACGAGGTGCTGGCCTGGGAGACGCAGGCGCCGGAGGCGCTGCGCAATCACCCCACGCCCGAGCACATCCTGCCGCTATTTGTCGCCATGGGCGCGGGCGGGCCCGTTCGTCGCCGCATCCACCGGTCAATGGACCATGGCGTGCTCTCCATGGATGCCTACGCATTCGCCACGGGCTGAGCGAGAACACGCGACACCGCCGCCGCGAGCGCGCGCAGATCGACCGGCTTGGCGACCACATCATCGGCGCCCATGGCGAGATAGCGCTTGCCGTCGCCTGCCAGAGCATGCGCCGTGACCACGATGACCGGCGTCTTGCCGCGGGCGCCCTCCATGGCGCGAATGCGTTGCATGGCCTCCTCCCCGTCCATGACGGGCATCTGGATGTCCATCACGATTAGCTCGAAATCGTTGCGCGAGGCGGCCGCCACGGCCTCCGCGCCGGTCTCCACGCTCACCACGTCGAAGCCGAGGCTCGTGAGCATCGCCGACAGGACGATGCGTCCGGTCGGATTGTCCTCGGCAAGCAGCGCGTGCGCGCGTCCCGAAGCCTTCGCGCCATCTGCGGGCGGCGCGGTGCGCGTCACCGGCAGTTCGACGATGAACGACGAACCGGCGCCAACAGTGCTTTCAAGAGTGATCGCACCGCCAAGCGCGTCGACTGTCTCCTTCGCCACCGCAAGACCCAGACCAAGGCCCGACGAGGGCTTGTTGCGGTCAACACCCCCCTGCTGGAAGGGTGAAAATACCTCCGCCTGCCGTTCGGACGGAATGCCGGGCCCGGTATCCTGGACGACGATACGGAGTTGCGCGTGATCCTCCGACGGGTCCGTCAGCGCCGCCTCGATGATAATCTCGCCCTCGGTGGTCGCCTCGACGGCGTTGCTGACCAGCGCGAACAGGATCTGGCGCAGACGGGCAGGGTCCGACACGACCCACGCGCCTTCCAGCCCCTTCTGCTCAAGCCGCAGCGCAACCCCGTTCCACTGCGCGCGCGGTGCAAAGATCGCGACCGCATCTTCAAACGGCCTTCGAGCTTCGAAGGTCAGCGGACGGATGGACACGCCCTCGCGATGCATCGCCGCGAATTCGACGAGGTCTTCGACAACCGCCGCAAGGGTTCGTGCGGATGATCGCACAAGATCCAGCTTGTCCTGCTGTTCGACCGGCGCGGTCGCCAGATCGCGCGCCAGGAGATCCGCCGCGCCGATCACGCCGTTGAGCGGCGTGCGCAATTCGTGACCGATACGCGAAAGAAACAGCGTCTTCGCGCGGTCGGCGGCAGTGGCGCGGTCGCGCGCCTCGCGCACCGTGGCGCCGAGCACGCCGATGAGCAACGCCGCGCCCGCGAGCGCCACGATCAGCACATCCAGATCCAGCGCCATCTGCGCGCCGCGCTGATAGAACGGCCCCCACCCCGCCACGGTCAACGCAACGCCCGGCGCCAGCGCCAGAAACGACGCCGCCGCCGCGCCCCCAGGGCCATACCGGAAACCGGCCCACATCAGCGCGGGCACCATCAGGCCGAGGTAACCCGGATGCACGCCGCCATCGCTCTGGTCCCAGAGCTGGGGCCCCACGAAGGCAAGGCAGCCTGAAACAACGACAAAGAAGGTCATCAGCAACGCCTGGTCGGGCGCCGCGCGAACGCGGGCCACGAAAGGCCCCGCGTCCGCGCCTGTCGCAACGACAAGCAAAGCGCCGAGCGTGACGTGCGCGGCCGCATCGCCGAGAATCCAGGACAAGGCCGCCTCCGGCGATCCCCCGACCGAGATCGGCGAGATTCCAGTCGCCCACGCCAGCCACGCAACCGCCATCGATCCGAGCGGAGCGACGATCGCGGCGATAATCCAGACCACCGCGAGACGCGGGCGGTGGAAGGAAAAATCGGCGCCGCCGAACCGGTATGCGGCTTGCGCGATCAGCCAGGCCTCCAGGCAATTGCCGACCGCGAGCGCGGACCACCCAAGCGGTCCCTCGGCCGAGCGGATCGCGCCGGACACGCCCGCCGCCGCGACAGCAACCAGGCAGAAGACGCCGACGAGGAGCGGCGAGCGGATGCGCCGCAACACCGCTACCGCCAGGACGGCGTTCGGCAACCACAGCAGCGCCACGTTGTCGGGCTGCATCCGCGGTGACAGGATATCGAAGCTCGCAAGCAGCCAGCTCACGCCGATCGCGATAGCCCAATTGCCGTCATTGCGTGTCAGACGCACGGCGCACCTTGCTCCGCCGCCAATCTAACATGACAGAGCGGCGCTTGTATCAGTCGAAGTCGATTTTTCCGCCCCGACGGGACTTCAGCGACCCGTGTTTCGTCTTCGTGTCCATCCGCCGCTCCTGCGAGGCGCGGGTGGGGCGCGTGGCCTTGCGCGGCTTGGGACGTTCCGCGGCGCGCGCGACGAGGGCGACGAGACGCGCGATGGCGTCGGCCTTGTTGCGCTCCTGCGTGCGGAACTGGTCGGCGGTGAGCACGATGACGCCGTCCTTGGTCAGCCGCGAGCCGGCGAGACGCGCGAGGCGCTCCTTCACGTCGTCGGCGAGCGCCGGCGAGTGCGCCATGTCGAAGCGCAGCTGAACGGCGGTCGAGACCTTGTTGACGTTCTGCCCGCCCGGTCCGGAGGCGCGGATGAAAGTCAGCTCGATCTCGTCGTCGTCGAGGCTGATGGAGGGGGTCACGGAAATCATGGGATCATGGTTGCAAGCGCGCGCTTATTTTACGCTTAACGCATGCGCTGTCAGCCATGTGGGGGCGCCCGCGGAATCGTTTCTGGAAAAACGACGCCGCGGCGGATCGGTCAGCGATTGGGAATCGGCGCGCTCAGCAGCGCCCAAATCAACAATGTGTTGGCAAAGACCTCGCCGCGTGAAGCGCACGCGTGAGCGTGCAGGAGCGGCGCAAGGCCCGCCCGTCCGCATGGCGCGCGTGGAATCCAGAAGCCCGCTCACACAACAGGCCCGGCGCGCGCGACGCATGAACTTGGGATCGCCGCACAGCGACGTCGCGCGAGATATTCCGACGAACGGCGCGCAACTGCGCCGGGCGCGGCCCACACGTCTCCACGGCGGCTGCCGGACGCGCCGGCGCCGCCCGCCAAAGTAGGAGCCCTCCGACCGCCAGAACCAGAACCACAAGAAACGCGAGCACATCCGCCTCCGTTGAAAACCTGCGGCCATTGTTCCCTTTTTGTTCTTTTCCCGCAAGTGAATTTTCGGCAAGATTACCCTTGGGGACGATGACCCCGCGGCCTACAGCCGAGGCAAGCCAGAACAGACACGCGTGTCCCGGATTGGCGGCGGATGCGCCGCTCGTCATTTGGAGGTCGGCTGGCAGGACCTGGCCCAATTCGGACGGTGGGTGGCTGACTAGATCAGCCGCCCCTCATCTCGAAAGACAATCGTCTGGGGCGTCAGATGCACCCCGCCGATCCAATCGTCGATCCCATTTAGCTGAACGGCATTTCTCTCACCCGCCAACACGCCGATGCCGTCTTCTGTGAGCGCGACTGTGCAGGCCCGCATATCTTGGCGGTCACCGTCGATGGAGATGAGCGGGTGCGCAACGAGCGGTGATGACATCCGTATGGCTCGGTCAAACAGGAAGTCATCTCCCATAACGTCTAGATAGTTTTCGGGTTGGAGCGGGATCATCGTATGTCCGATCACCCATGCTAGCTTCGGACCGTGCTCTCGGGCGTTTTCTAAAAGCAGCCGGTCCCAGAAACCAAGGCCGGATTTCACCTCTGGAAAGCGCATCAAGATGGGCGCAATTGCCTCGCGCAACGGCCCGGTGTGGGTGTCCAGATATGTCGCTAATGCGCGAGGGTTGTCGGAAGAGTAGCTTCGCCAAACGAGGTCCAATTCATCCACCTGCTCAACAGACACGGGAACAGGCGGGGATGCCCGCTCACGAATCATTTCAGCAGAGAGTTCGCCGGCATTCAGGATGCTTCGCCACGAGAAGCGCTCGAAGGTGACGAAGTGCAACTTGTTCAACTCGCATTGCGAAGCGCGCAGATAGTGGATGAGCCAGGCAGCAAAAAGTTGATCTCCCGTTCCCTCCCCAAGCCACGCGACAATCTCGGGTGCCGCGTTCAAGCGGCCGAAGTTGAGGACCAGATCGTCCTGTTCCCATTCCTCAAAAGAAAAAGCGGGCAGTCGCGGATGAAGCTCAGTTAAAAATCGCTCTCGAATGGACCGCCATTCGCGGAGATCGTTGGTCTGCGGCGCGGGACCGTAAGAGACCGGGTCTCGCTGAATGAGCACACGGTCAGATGTCAGTCCGAAGGCCTCTTGGATGCTGGCCGCGCCTGACTCGCCGGGAACGACGTGAAGAACCGACGAAAAGGCCGTCATGAAGCGCACCAAATAAGCTGAACTTGAGCACCTTACCCGAGGTGGAGGTGAATGTCGCTTTTCGGCGATTTTCTGCCGGAGGTCCGCCTACGCTTGAACGGCGGTTTTGCGGCGCCTGCCGGATCCCCCATCGAGACGGGCGAACACCCTTGTGGATTTCGCTCGCGCTCAATCCACCCTCCTCGCAAAACCGTCTACCACTCACGTATCCCAGAACTTGAACGCATCGAGACCGCCGAACACCTGCTCCGGCGACACGCCAAGCGCACCGATCAGCGCGAACGCCCCCTGGAACAGCGGACGCGACGCGCCGGGCACGAGGATCAGGACCGCAAAGAGGACCATGAACGCGACGCCGCGTGCGGGCGCGATGGCCTGCTGCACGGACGGCGGCAGGAAAGGCTCGATGACGCCGAAACCGTCGAGGCCTGGCACGGGCAGCAGATTGAGGATCAGCGCCGTCGCCTGCAGGAACACCAGCAGTGCGAGCGCCTGCGCGAACAGCGGCGCGACATGACCGACGAGTCCGAGCGCGAACGGCGCCGCCAGAACAAGCATCACCGCGCCGGTCATCGCGGGGCCCGCCAGCGAGGTTCCCGCGCGCCAGGCCGGCGAGCGCAGCAGATCGTGACGAATGTAAACCGCGCCGCCCGGAAACCCGATCCCGCCCATCGCCAGGATCGCCACGGGCAGAATGAGGCTCGTGACGGGGTCGGCGTAGTGCACGGGATCAAGCGTGAGGTAGCCCTTCCCCCGCACCGTCGTATCGCCGCCACGGTCCGCGACCGCGGCGTGTCCAAACTCGTGCAGGCAAAGCGCGACGATCCAGACGGCGATGACGAAGGCGAAGACCGTGATGCCGGAGGTGAAGTCCCCCGCCGCCAGCGGCCCGCCGAGCACGGCGACGATCAGAAGGAGAAGAAGGAAATTGATGCTCACGCGCGCCCCCGTGTCGTACGCGAGCCTTAGCGCGTCCAGATCAACCCTTCCAGCTGTCCACGTACCCCGTCCACTCCACCGCGCCCGCGCCCTCGGCCACATCGAGCGGATCACGCGTGTCGATCATCACGGCGTATTCGTCGGTCGCGGGCTTGTCCTGCTTCAGCATCTTCGTCAGCGCCTTCGGGTGCGGACCGTGCGTGAATCCCGACGGATGGAACGTCATCATGCCGGCCTTGATGTTGTCGCGGCTGAAGAAGTCGCCGGCGTGATAGAAGAGCACCTCGTCGAAATCGTCATTGTTGTGGAAGAACGGCACCTTGAGCGCGCCGGGGTCGGTCTCGAACGGCCGCGGGCAGAAGGTGCAGATGACGAAGCGGTCCGACAGGAACGTCGTGTGTGCGCTCGGCGGCAGGTGGTAGCGGTGCGAGTTGAGCGGGCGCAGGTCCTTCACGTTGATGCGCACGGGCGCGAGATCGCCGTGCCAGCCGACGACGTCGAGCGGATTGTAGGGATAGGTGGCGGCGCTCACGGCCCCGCGCTTCTTGATCAGCACCTTCGTCTCGTCGTCCTCGGCCTGATGCTGGCGGAACGCCTCGTCGATCTTCGGCGTATCGAGCATCGCGGGATCGAAGAACGCGTGCGGGCCCGCGAGACCGCGATCGGGCAGCGTATAGTGCGTGTTCGTCGCCTCGATCATCAGCACCGTGACCGGCGCGTTCGGCGCGATCCGCCACATGCTTCCGCGCGGCAGATAGACGTAGTCGCCCGCCGTGATCGCGAGATGGCCGTAGTCGCAGTAAAGATGGCCGGAGCCTTCGTGAATGAACAGCAGCTGGTCGCCGTCGCCGTTGCGCGCGAGCGCGCCCATTTCGTGCGAAAGCTTCCAGAACCGCACCTCGCACGCCGCGTTGCGCAGCACCACCGGCGCATCCCAGGGCGAGCCCTGCGCTTCGTTCAATCCATTGAGGTCGAACGCGCGCGGCCGCAGCGGGCCCTCGAAGTTCGACCAGCCCGTCGGCGGACGGCGATGATGGAAAAACGCCGCCGGTCCGAAGAAGCCCTCCTTCGACGCCTCGCGTTCATACGTGCCCTCCGGCATGTCGGCGTGCGCCTGACGGGAGTGCTTGCCCTCGGCGGCCTGCACCGGGATCCATTTGCGCGTGCTCACCTTGTCCGCTCCCGCTTGAAGAACATGTCACGAACGTCTACAATGTCTCCATGACCGAAACTGCGGACATCATTCTTCCGGTACTCCAGCAGATCCAGTCGCGCCTGACGCGGATGGAAGAGAAAATTGATCGTGTTATCGACGAAGTCCAGGATTTGAAGGTGCGCGTCACGCATCTTGAAGAAGGACTCGCCGGCGTAAACCGCCGCATGGACCGTCTTGATGCGCGCGTCGAAAGAATTGAGAAGCGTCTCGATCTCGTCGAAGCCTGAGCGTTTCATTCTTCGTCCTTGTAGATCGCCACCACCGGCGCACCGCCCGCGACGAGCCGCGCGCGGTACATGCCGGGCGTATTGTAGCTCCAGGCGCTTTCGCCGTGCGCACCCATCACGATGACCCCGCCATCGCCGCCCATCGCCGTGAGGTCGCGCTGGATCACCTGATCGGCGGCCGCCTGCCCGCGCTCGCGAAGCATCTCCATACGCGCGCAGACCGAGCGTGCGACGGAAAGCCGGATGAAGTACTCGCCCGTGCCCGTCGCGGAGACCGCACAGACGCCATCCTGCGCGTAGGTTCCGGCGCCGATGATCGGCGCATCGCCGACGCGGCCCCAGCGTTTCGCCGTCGTGCCGCCCGTGGACGTGCCTGCCGCGAGATGTCCTCGCGCATCGCGTACGACGACGCCGACGGTGCCGAACTTGCGTTCATCGAGCGGGGCGTTTTCCGAGCGCACATCCGGCGCCGGCGCGCCCGCGGGACGCGGCGGGATCGCCAGATTGCGGCTACGCAGCTCGCGCTCAAGGGCCAGCCAGCGCCGCTCCGTGAAGAAGAAGGACGGCGCGACTTCTTCAAGCCCTTGCGTCCGTGCGAACGTCTCGGCGCCCTCGCCGATCAGCATCACGTGCGGGGATTTCTCCATCACCGCGCGCGCCAGCGAAATCGGATGGCGTGTGCGCGTGACGCCCGCGACGGCGCCCGCCTTGCGGGTCGCGCCATCCATGACCGAGGCGTCGAGTTCGTTCCTGCCCTCCGCCGTGAACACCGCGCCGCGGCCGGCATTGAACAGCGGATCGTCCTCCATGCGCTGGATGACGGCCTCCACCGCATCGAGCGCGGAGCCGCCCTTTTCGAGCACTTCGCCGCCGGTCGTCGCGGCCTGCGTGAGCGCTGCGCGGTAGGCGGCCTCGGTCTGCGGATCGAGCTGCGCGCGTTCGATGACGCCCGCCCCGCCGTGGATGGCGATGGACCAGCGCGGCGTGTGCGCTTCAGGCGCGGTGGCGCACGCTGCGACGCACAGCGCGAACAGGAGGCCAGCGAGTTTTCCGGTCGTCCCTGTCATCGTCCCTCGCTCCAGGTTGCATATTCACGCGTCAACGGCTCGTAGCTGTCGGGAGCCGGGTATTTTTCGAAGCTGTGTTTCGCGCCCGTTTGCGCCCAGACCAGCTTCTCGGCGGTACAGGTTTCCGCAAACGGCGTCGACCATGCGGGCACGTCGAACATCGCCGGACGTACGTTGACGAACGGCATGCCCTCCGGCGCCGTGTAGAGCCAGTTGAGACAATGCGCGCAGTGCACATAACGCGAGGGGCCGTGGAGCGCACCGACCCGGGTTTCACCGCCAAGCACCTCGAAGGCCTCGTTAGTGATGAGCGCCGTCAGCGAAAACGCGCTCGCGCTCATCTTCTGGCAGCCCTTGCAATGACAGGCCATGGTGATGATCGGCGGCGCACTGATCCGCATGCGCACGCGCCCGCACATGCAGGCGCCTTCGACAGGCAGCGTCGCCGCCATCACGCCGTCTCCTTCAACACGCCGCGCTTGATCTGGTCGAGTTCGATCGACTCGAACAGCGCCTTGAAGTTGCCCTCGCCGAAGCCCTCGTTGCCCTTGCGCTGGATGAATTCGAAGAAGATCGGCCCGACCGCATCCTTCGAGAAGATCTGCAACAGGAGGCCCTGCCCCTCGCTCGGTGCGCCGTCGAGAAGGATGCGGCGCTTGCGCAATTCCTCGACGTTTTCGCCATGCCCCGGCAGGCGTTTGTCGATCAGGTCGAAATAGGTGTCGATCGTGTCCTGCAGTTCGACGCCGCGCGCGTGCAGGCGGTCGACGACGCCGATCAGGTCATCCGTGCCGAGCGCGATGTGCTGGATGCCCTCGCCCTTGTAACGCTGGAGGAATTCCTCGATCTGGTCGACGGTGCCGGGATCGCCCTTGGATTCATTGAGCGGGATGCGGATCTTGCCGCACGGGCTCGTCATCGCCTTGGAGAAGAGGCCGCTGACCTTCCCTTCGATGTCGAAGTAGCGGATCTCGCGGAAATTGAAGATGCGCTCGTAGTAGTCCGCCCACGTCGCCATGTTGCCGCGGAAGACATTGTGCGTGAGGTGGTCGAGGTAGGTGAGGCCGATGCTGTTCTTCGCTTCGTCGGCGCCCTCGATCGGGCGGAAGTCCACGTCGTAGATCGACTGCGCGCCGTAACGGTCGACGAGATAGACATAGGCGCCGCCGATCCCCTCGATGCAGGGAATGTCGAGCTCCATCGCGCCGAGCGGCATGTCGACGGCTTTTGCGCCGCGCTTAAGCGCTTCGGCGAAGGCGTGCTGCGCATCCTTCACGCGGAACGCCATGCCGTTGGCCGACGGCCCGTGGACGCTCCGGAATTCCGCCGGCTGGCCGGACGGTTCCATGTTGACGATGAAGTTGATGTCGCCCTGCTTGAAACGGAGCACGTTCTTCGAGCGGTGCTTCGCCACGGCGGTGAATCCGAGCTGCTCGAAATAACGCTTCAGGAGGTCGGGATCGGGGGCGGTGAATTCGACGAATTCAAATCCGTCGGTGCCGATGGGATTTTCGAACAGATCGGCCATGGGCGAACTCCGTCTGGATGAGGCAGATTGACTGCCTCCCGCATTAGTTTCATCTGTAACGGATGTCCAGCGCAACCACCCCGCGAGCCGCCCCCCGCGAGGAAGAAGCCCAGCTCAGACTGGAAGCCTTTCTGCCCTATCGTCTTGCGGTGCTCGCCAACACCGTCTCGCGGGCGTTCGCGCGCCACTACGAGGGCGAGTTCGGGCTTTCCATCCCCGAATGGCGCGTCATGGCGCTGCTTGCTGTCTCACCAGGTCTGACGGCCACGGAAGTCGCCGAAGCGACGCCGATGGACAAGGTCGCGATCTCGCGCGCGGTCCGCGGTCTGACGGAAGCTGGCCGCCTGAAAGCGAGCGCCGACAAGGCGGATGCGCGTCGCCAGCGCCTGTCGCTCACGCCCGCAGGGATGGCGATCTACCGCCGCATCGTGCCGCTCGCGCGCGGGCTCGAAGCGCAGCTCATCGGCGATCTTGCAGGGCATGAGCGCGCCGCGCTTGAGCGCGTGCTCGAACAGCTGGAAGCGGCCGCGCGGACGCTGTGACGCCTGCGCGCCGCCATCGTGTCAGTCGACGTGGTGGTTCTTCAGCTTGATGACACGAATGATGTCGTTGGCCTGGCTGTCGACGCCGAGCTCAGAGATCAGCTCGCGCAGGAACTCAACCTCCTCGGATTCCACGACCCGATCCGCGAACACGATGTCGGCGGCGTTGGCGAAGGCCGCCGCGCCGAGGCTGTTTTTGGTGAGTGTCTTGGCTGCGCTTTTCCAGGTTTCCGACTTGATGGGCTTCGTGGGGTCCGGGCGCAGCTTTTCCTGCACCTTCACGCGCATCTCGGTCACCTTGTCCTTCGGCTGCTTCTCAAAAATGTTCAGCCGGTGAAACAGCGCGTCGATCTCCTGAATTTCGAGATCATGCGCCGTGTTGTCCGCCAGCGCCGCCGCGAGCAGGACGCACAGGAACGCCTCTTCCTTGGACCAACCTGCACTGAGCCCGAAATCCATGACCGATTTCCTTGTTTGCTGTTTAACCTGAGATTGCGCCTTCGCGTCCTTGCCGCCCGAAAAGAGCCTGGCGAAGAATCCCGGCTTCACCTTTTCGCGCACCCGGACATTGCCAAGTTCGTCGGACATCGGAAGTCCCCTCGTTCGGCAACCGTTAACCACCCCGCCGGCGGCGGGTCAAGAAAACGTGAGGTCACGCGAGGCGGATGTGACCGGGGTCGCTGTGGCGGCCCCGGCGGCGCGAACGCGTGTCCTCAGGCCGGAAAAAAAGCCGTCGCGAGACGCTGGAAAAGCCAGAACGCGCCGGCGCCGCCGAGGGCGTATCCGACTGCGAGGCGCGTCCGGCGCAGCGCCCCCGCGTCGCGTCGCAGCCAGAAGAGCGGCGCGAGCGACAGCGCAACGACGGCCACCTGCCCGATCTCCACGCCGAGATTGAACAGAAGCAGCGCGACCACGCGCGCGCCCTCGGGCAGGCCGGTCTGCGCCAGCGCGCCGGCAAAACCGAATCCGTGGAGCAGTCCGAACCCGAACGCGGCCAGCCAAGGCGCCGAAGCGGACAGGCCGGACTGTCCGCGCGCGAGGCGCACGCCCTCATGGGCCACCAGCACGATCGACAGCGCGATGCACGCTTCGACCGGCCTTGACGGAAGGCCGGCTCCACCGAGCGCAGACATGGCGAGCGTGATGCTGTGCGCCACGGTGAACGCCGTCAGCGATAGGAGAAGCCGGCGAACGCCCGTCACCAGCAGGACGAGCCCGGCGACGAACGCGAGGTGGTCCAGCCCGCCGAGAATGTGTTCGACGCCCAGCGCCACATAGCGCGCAAGCGCCGGCGCGGCCCCGCCGTCGAGGGTTATTTCCGGCGACGACGGCTGTGCGAGCCCACCGGTGGATGCGCCGTCGCGCCAGATCACCTGCACGTAGACGGAGGTGAGCGTGCGCTCGAGCCCGTCGACGCCAAGAGTCTGTCCCTTGAGTCCGCCCGGGCAGACAACGCGCCAGCGCTCGATGACGGCCGATGGCGCGGCCTCCATGACCGGGGCGCTCTCCGTGCGACACGTCGCCGGCAGGCGCGGCCGCAGCGCGAGGCGCATCTCGCCGCTGACCGGCTGCTTCCAGGCGATGGCGTAGGCGTCGGGAGCCGTCTCGCGCACTTCGAGATAGGCTGGCCGGACTTCATGCCCAAACGCGGGCGCGACGCACGCCATGAGCGCAAGAAACGCAAGCGTCACCCACCGACGCCAGATCACGGCGACACGCCGGGCGGCAAGACGATTCGATATCGCGCGCGCAGCGCTTTGCGATCCGCGTCACGTTTCTGGCCCTGCGCTTCCTCGATCCATCTCGCGCGCACCGCTTCACGCACGATTTCGAAATCCTGCGACGCCTGCGCGTGGCGCCCTTCCACACGGACCACGTGCCAGCCGAACGCCGACGGCGCCGGGCCCGTCCACACGCCAACCGGCGCGCGCGTCACGGCGCTGGCGAACGGTGCGCCATAGTCGCGTTCGAGATCGACGCTGGTAATGGACGCGTAGGTCAGCGGCAGGATGAACACGTCGCCATCGACGGTCGCTTCGGGCGTAAGTCGCAACGTCCGAATCGCTGCGTCCGCGGCGGCGCGCGCGCCCGGCCCGCGCTCCGCGCTGAAATAGACCTGACGAAACGCAATGGAGCCGGGCGTGGAGAACAGGTCCGGGTGTGCGGCGTGATACGCGCGCAGGCGCGCCTCGTCCGGTTCCGCAACAGCGGCGAGGTCCTCGCGCACGAAGGCGAACTTCTGTGCGAGACGGCGGCGGATGATGACATCGTCGCGATCGAGGCCGAGGCGCTGCGCCTCCCGCGCCATGATCTCTTCATCGACGCGTTCGGCGACGATGCCGCGCAGTTCCTCCGGCGTAGGCTGGCGCCCCGACTGGGTTTCCCAGAACGCGGCGAGCTGGGAGACATCGGCCTCGCTCAGCCGCACGGCGGGGCGATTCAGGCCGTCGGCCAGCGCGGTCGCCACGAAGATAAGTGCGCCGATCAACGCGAAATGCGCGAGCGGCTCGCGCAGCGCCGCGGCGATCAGGGACCTGAATCCGGCGTTCTTCGCGTCAGGCTCTGGGCGCATACCAGACCGGCGAGGACCAGGCCCGCTCCTGAATTGTCTTCGGCATGGTCGGGCTGGGCGGCACGCCGGCGCGCAGCGCGTCCCACGTCGACCAGCGGCAGGACGGATTTTCGATCACGCGCACGTAGTAGAACGCCCGCTGGTTCGGATCGAAGGTCGGGTCGGTCCAGAGCGTACGCAGCTCGACCGCGCCCTTGTTCTCGCTGACGCTGCAATTGGCGAGGTCGACGGTGGCGCCATTGTCGCCGCAGCGCGCGGTGCGCGGATCAGGCGTGAGCCCATCGGAGCACGCCACATCGAACACGCGTTCCTTCGCCTCGCCGTTCTCGACCCAGCCCTTCACGATCTGCACCCGCTGCAGCCAGCCCGAGTGCGGATCGCGCACGGCCCAGACGAGATGTTGCGGCGTGCGGCCGCGACGCGGCAGGAGATCTCCGCCCATCGGCACGCCGCGGGCATAGGCGACGCGGACGAGATCGGTGCGCGTCAGCATGTCGGCGGGAAAATCGTAGCCGACGAAATAGCGCACGCGGATGCGTGGGCCCGACGTCGCAAACGTCTCCTTTCGGCGCAGCGCGGCGAAGATCGCCTCGCGCGTGTTCTCTTCCGCCCAGACTCCTGCGAGTCCAGCTGCGCCCCATTGCTGGAAGCGCGCCGTGGTCGCCGACGGCTCCGGAGCGCCGTGCCAGTCCCGCGCGCCGTTCGGCGGCACCGAGAAGCGCCGTTCCGGCGTTCCATCGGTGAATCCGACCTTGCCGACGTAACGGCCCTCCTCGACGCCGGACGCCGCGTTGTGCGTGTCGCTGGAGCCGATGAAGCCGATCTTGAAGGGATTGAAGCCGTCCTTGTCCTGGAAGACGAGCCCCGCCTTCAGCGCGTCGCGGACATAGCCGCCGGCGAAGCGCGTGACCGGCGTCGGCGTGCCGATGTAGGAATCCATGATCTCGAAGTTCGACCACTCGTCGTTCGGCGACAGCGATGGATGCGTTTCAGACGTGCCCTTGATCTGGGATATTTCGGCGAGCGGCTCATTGCGCATGCGCAGGTCGGCGTAGGCCTTGTCGAACGGGCGGCCGTCCCACGCCGTGCGCTCGTACATCCGCCCGTCGCTGCCGTTCATGTTGTGCGGAATGGCGACGACATCGGCGCGCGAGCGCGCCCGGTAGCCGTCCATCCAGCGCCAGAGATCTTCCGGGTTCTGCGATTGCAGCGCCGTGAACGGCGCGTCCGGCGCACGCGCGCCCGAGAAGATCACGTTGCGGTGCAGGTTCATGCCCTGCGGGGCGGACGTGTACTCGTAGCCGATGAAGGTCGTCAGGCGTCCCGGTTCATAGTGGCGCTGGGCGGAGGCGACGATCGAACCCCAGGCGGCGGCGGAGGTTTCCGGGCTGCGCAGCTCCGGCAATTCGCGGCCCTCGCCGATGCTCGTGGCCACTTTCGCGAACGCCGACTGGATCTTGGCGGGGTCGCGGGAAAACATCTGCGGCGCATATGGAACGCGCGAGAGCGGCGACGCCGGATCGTTCATCGCCGGAACGATGCCGAGATATTCCGAGTGATCGGTGACCGCGAGAAAGTCGAGCGGCGCATCGGTGAGGCGCACGTCGTAGCCGCCGGCGTGACGCACCGTGGCGCCCTTGGCGTAGTTGTAGGCGTCGTCGGGCGTCGCGCGGACGTTGAAGATGTAGGCGTCGAACGAGAACTTCGTGTGGACGTGCAGGTCGCCGAAATAGGCGTTGCGGTCGGCGTTGTAGCCAGGCGTGCGCGCGGTGCTGAATGTCGGCGCGCTCGAGCGTTGCGGCGCGGGCTGCTCGCTGCGGGCGCCGCTGGAGACCAGCGCCGCCAGAGCCACGGCGGCGACCGCCATTCCCAGAGCGGAAATTGCTGTTCGAGACATCGGACGTCCTCCCGCCCGGCTGGCGGCCGGACCCTGTTCTGATTTTCCCGACTGAAGCGCACCGGGGTCCAGGGCGCAAGGAACCGCACCCCGAACCGGGTCGGCGCGTCCGCCCAGCTCCCGCCCACTTGCCGCTTCTGGCGACCCTTGTTACCCAAGGCTTTCACCTCTCCGGCGCGGGCGTAGTTCAGAGGTAGAACGCAAGCTTCCCAAGCTTGATGTCAGGGGTTCAATTCCCCTCGCCCGCTCCATCACGTCCAGATCAGGTCGGACAGGAATGCCTGGCTCGCCGCTTGGCGCCCGCCTCTCCTGTCGCAATCACCGACCGGCCGAGCGAGACCCACGGCGGGTCGACATCTCCGGGGGCGTGTAAGTCTTCTGTTAGTTGCCTGTCGGTAATGATGAACGGCGAAGGTCATGCCGACCGTGCAGATTCGGGAAACGCCAGTGATCATCGCCATCACGAGACTCGCCGCCGCGAGCGTCGCCTGCACTTCCATCGTCTCGGTCGCCCACGCTGAAGAGTCCGCCGATGGCATGCGCGACCGCTTCACCCCCTCGGCGTCCATCGCCCTGGTCTCCGACTATCGCGCACGCGGGCTGACCGTCTCGGACAACGAAGCCGCGCTGCAGGGAAGCGCCGAAGTGGAAGTGGACGGCGGCTGGACCTTCGGCGCCTGGGGGTCGAGCCTCATCCCCGGCGGCGAGGACCCCGACGTCGAGATCGACTTCTACGCCTCGAAGACGTTCGATCTGGGCGGCGTCGAACTCGGCCTCGGCGCGACCTGGTTCTACTATCCCGACACGGACGATCTCGACTACGGCGAAGCGGCGGTGACCCTGGCGCGCGCGTTCGGCGCCGCTGACTGGAGCGCCGGCGTCAACCATGTCTGGGAGCAGACGGGTTCGGGAGAAGAGACCAACACCTACATATTCACCAATGTGGCGACGCCAGCAGGCAAGATCGCCGGCGCGCCGCTGACGATGACCGCGGGCCTCGGCTACGAGGATGGCGCTTTCGCCGTTGAAGGCCAGAAATGGGACTGGTCGCTGGGACTGGCCGTCGATGTTGCGGGCCTGACCTTCTCCGGCGCCTATGTCGGCACGGATCTCGACGACGACCTCGGCTCGGACGGCGCAGTCTTCTCGATCTCGAAGGCGTTCTGAACGTCGCCTTGTCCGGCGGCCCGCTCCGAGGCGCTGGCGCGTTCGTTGCACGGCAGGCTCCAGTCGAGTAACACTGAGCGCCTGCATCATGAACAAACTCCTGGTTATCGCCCTTCTCGCCACGGCCGGTCTCGCCGGCTGCGCGACCCGTCCCGGTCCGGTCGCCGACGCCGCACAGGCCCAGACGGACTGCAGCGCCAGCCGTGCGAGCCCGGCGCAGCGCTGGCGCGCCGTCCCCGCGCGCTCCTGCGCCGCTCAGGGCGAAGCCCGCTGAGGGCGTCGTCCCCGTCTGGGGAAACATGACCGAATGGTGAGCATTCCGTTCATGTTCCCGACAGGTCGGACCCGCTAAGCTGTCTCTCCAGTTCCTGGAGGGATCCTCATGTTCAATAAAGTCATCCTGGCCGCCACGGCGGCCGCATTCATGATCGCCGGCTGCACCACCGTCGATCCCTACACCGGCGAGCGCACGCCGAACCGCACCGCGAACGCGGCCATCATCGGCGCCATCGGCGGCGCGGCGGCGGGCACGCTGGCGGGCGGCAACGACAGCCGCAACGCCGCGGTCGGCGCAGCGGTCGGCGCGATCGCGGGCGCAGGCGTGGGCGCCTACATGGACGCACAGGAACGTAAGCTGCGCGAGCAGATGCGCAACTCCGGCGTCGGCGTCACCCGCACGGCGGAAAACGAGATCACGCTGAACATGCCGTCCGACATCACGTTCGACGTCGACCGTTCCGACATCAAGCCGCAGTTCCAGTCGACGCTCGCCAGCGTCGCGCAGACCCTGCGTGAATACCCCTCGACGACGGTGGACGTGGCGGGCCACGCCGACTCCACCGGCCCGGACGACTACAACCAGGCGCTGTCGCAACGGCGCGCCGATGCGGTCGCACAGTCGCTCGTCTCCAACGGCGTGCAGCCGGTGCGCGTGGTCGCGGTCGGCTTCGGCGAAGCCCGCCCGATCGCAGACAATGCATCGGTGACCGGCCGCCAGGCCAACCGCCGCGTGGAAATCAAGCTGGTCGGCGTGACGAGCTGAGCGTTTCACACTGCTGAATGAAGAAGCCCCGGAGAGCGATCTCCGGGGTTTTTTCACAAACGATCCGATGACTTCGCCGGGTTGCGAAAAGCGAGGGCGAAGTTACGCTGCCTTCGATGCAGGCCTCCCGTTCCCTCCTTCTCCGTCCGGCGCGGGCGGCGGATGCGACGGACCTCATCGCCATCCTGCACGATACCTTCGAAAGCACCTGGGCGCCGCAGATCACGGCATCCGCCGCCGGCGCGTATCGCGCCCAGAACCGCGCGCGCGCCTACGTGAGCGAACGTGGGCACGCATTCTGGGTCTGCGAGCGCGCGGGCGAGATTGCCGGGTTCGTGGACTGGAACGGCGATTTCGTGAATGCGCTGCATGTGCGCGGCGCGCACGCGCACACGGGCGTGGGCGCCTGCCTGATGGAAAAGGCGGAGAGCGAGATCGCCGCTTCGGGATTCCCCTCGGCGCGGCTGGAAACGGACACGTTCAACATGACCAGCCGGAACTTCTATGCAAGGCGCGGCTATCTGGAGATCGCCCTTTATCCAGACCAAGAGTGGGACAGTGATTTGACGACGATCCTGCTCGTGAAGCACCTTCGCCAGAATCGCCGCGAGGGCCGGAGATAGGGGGATAGATTCCGCGCGGTCCCACAGAATTGCGGGGATAGATCTCACCTGTCCC
>CAZGYQ010000035.1:0-30690 GCA_964530695.1 uncultured Caulobacteraceae bacterium | reverse complement strand
CGCTCACGGAGGAGGAAAAGTGAGAGCATCGAACCCCCTCGAAGAGAAGGTCATCGCGCTCTTGGAGCCGGCGGCGGCGGACGTCGGCTACCTGCTGGTGCGGGTGCGGCTGTCGGGCCTGCGCCGCAAGCGGCTGCAGATCATGGCCGAGCGGATCTCCGACGGCACAATGAACATCGACGACTGCTCGAAGCTGTCGCGCGCGATCTCGCCGGTGCTGGAGGCGGAAGACCCGATCAAGGGTTTCTACGATCTGGAAGTGTCCTCGCCGGGCATCGACCGTCCGCTCGTGCGGCTGGAGGACTTCGCGCGTTTCGTCGGCCACGAGGCCAAGATTGAACTCGGCGCCGGCGTCGACGGGCGCAGGCGCTATCGCGGGATCATCACCGGGGTCAGCAGCGATCAGGTGACGATGAAAGTGGATGGCGCGGACGCGGCGTTTCCGTTCGCGCTGGTCAGCGAGGCGCGCCTCATGCTGACCGACAAGCTGATTGAAGAGGACCTGCGCCGCGCCAAGGCCGCCGAGGCGGCCGATGCGCTGGCGAGAAACAAAGGTGAGGAAGAAAAGTCATGAGCACGGGCATCAGCGCCAACCGCGCGGAAATCCTGCAGATCGCCGAAGCGGTCGCGCGCGAAAAGGGCATCGAGAAGGCGCTCGTCATCGAGGCGATGAGCCATGCGCTGCAGAAGGCCGCGCGCTCGCGCTACGGCGCCGAGCACGACATCCGCGCCGAGATCGACCAGAAGACCGGCGAAATGACGCTCAAGCGCGTGATGACCGTCGTCGATGACGCGGTGCTCGAGGCGCAGGCGCGTCCGTTCAACCCGTCCACCGATCTTGAGATGAAGGACGCGCTGAAGACCGATCCGGACGCCTTCGTCGGCAAGACCTACGAGGACATCCTGCCGCCGATGGAATTCGGCCGCGTCGCCGCGCAGACCGCCAAGCAGGTCATCAACCACGAAGTCCGCGAAGCCGAGCGCGACAACCAGTTCGATCTCTACAAGGACCGCGTCGGCGAGATCGTGAACGGCACCGTGAAGCGTGTCGAATACGGCAACATCGTCATCGACCTCGGCCAGGCCGAAGGCATCATCCGCCGCGCGGAAGCCATTCCGCGCGAAAATCTCCATCAGGGCGACCGCACCCGCGCGCTGATCTACGACGTGCGCCGTGAGGCGAAAGGCCCGCAGATTTTCCTCTCCCGCGCGCGGCCGGAATTCATGGCCAAGCTCTTCGCGCAGGAAGTGCCGGAAGTTTATGAAGGCATCATCGAGATCAAGTCCGGCGCCCGCGATCCGGGTTCGCGCGCCAAGATCGCGGTGATGAGCCACGATCACTCCATCGATCCCGTCGGCGCCTGCGTCGGCATGCGCGGCGCGCGCGTGCAGGCGGTGGTCGGCGAGATGCAGGGCGAAAAGATCGACATCATCCCGTGGTCCCCGGACCCCGCGACCTTTATCGTCAACGCGCTGCAGCCGGCGGAAGTCTCCAAGGTCGTGCTCGATCCCGAGCAGGGGCGGGTGGAAGTGGTCGTCGGCGAAGCGCAGCTGTCGCTCGCCATCGGCCGGCGCGGCCAGAACGTGCGTCTCGCGTCCCAGCTCACCGGCTGGCAGATCGACATCATGACCGAAGCCGAGGAATCGGAACGCCGTCAGAAGGAATTCGCCGTGCGCACGGCGCTGTTCATGGAAGCGCTCGACGCCGACGAGATGATGGCGCAGCTGCTGGCCACGGAAGGTTTCGTGACGGTGGAAGACATCGCCTACATCGCCACCGACGATCTCGCGAACCTCGAAGGCTTCTCCATCGAGCTTGCGGAAGAACTGCAGAACCGCGCGCGCGTCTGGCTTGAGGAACAGGCCGAGAAGATGGACGCCGAACGCCGCGAACTGGGCGTGGAAGACGATCTCTTCTCCGCGCCAGGCATGACGCCACAGATGGCGATCCTGCTGGGCAAGGGCGACGTGAAGACGCTCGAGGATTTCGCCGGCCTCGTCGGCGATGACCTGCGCGGCTGGTTCGAGACCAAGAACGGCGAACGCATCCGCCATCCCGGCATCCTCGATTCCATGCAGCTTTCATCGGAAGACGCCGACGCCCTGATCCTCGGCGCCCGCGTGGCGGCGGGCTGGATCGAGGCGCCGCCGGAAGAGGAAGTCGCGGAAGAAACCGGGGGCGAAGGCGAGGAAACGGTGGAGTCCGTGTTCCGCTGAGCGACACACCGGCCGCACCACCCCCAAAGGAACGCGAGCGCACCTGCGTCGCCACCGGCGAGAGCCTGCCGGAGAGCCTGCTCGTGCGGTTCGTGCAAGGCCCCGACGGGGCGGTGGTGCCCGATGTGGCGGCAAAGCTCCCGGGCCGGGGCGTGTGGGTGCGCGCCGATCGCGCGTCGATCGACCTGGCGGTGAAGCGCAACGCGTTCTCCCGCGGGTTCAAGCATGCGGTAAAACCGCCCGCCGATCTCGCGAACCAGACCGAAGCGCTGCTGGTCCGGCGCTGCCTGGACTTCATCGGGCTCGCCAAGCGCGCCGGCGCGCTGGCGATCGGCGTGGCGCAGGCCGAGGGCGCAATCCGCAAGCGCCAGCCGTTCGGGCTCATCGAGGCGTCAGACGGGGCCGACGATGGCCGAATCAAGCTGCAGCGGCTCATCTTCGGGCTCTGGGGCGTGGAGCCGCCGATCACCGGCTGTTTCACATCGGCGGAAATGGGATTGGCGCTGGGGCGCGATCATGTGGTACACGCGGTGCTGCTCACGGAGAGCATGGCGCGCCGCTGGTCGATCGAGATCGCCCGACTGGCAGGGTTCCGCGCCATAATACCCGCATCCTGGCCCCCCCCGTCTTTCTGAGACGGCGATGGGCGGGACGGCGCGGTGGTCGGGCTCAGGCCCGTCCCCGGCGCCGCATTTGGCATTTGTTGAAGTACGGACCTGAAGCGAGCGCATGACCGACACGACGGAACGCAAGGACGACAAGCCGGAAGAGACCGGCGGGCGCAAGCCCCTGACGCTGACCCGCACCACAAGCGGCGGCGCTGTGCGTCAGAGCTTCCCGCATGGGCGAACCAAGCAGGTCGCGGTCGAAGTGAAGCAGACCCGCGTGGTCACCCGGCCGGGGCAGGGGGGCGCCGCGCCTGTCGCGCCGCGTCCGATGTCGGGCGGCCTTGCGCCGCCGCCGCGTCCGCCCGTCGCCGCGCCGGCTGCGCCCGCGGCGCCGAAGCCGGCCGTCTCGAGCGCTGTCGGGCGTCTGTCCGCCGCCGAACTCGCCGCGCGTGAAAACGCGCTGAAGGCCAAGCGCGAACTCGACGAGACGCGCGCCGAACAATCCAAGGCCGCCGACGCGCAGCACCGCGCGCTGCTCGACGCGCAGGAGCGCGCTGCGCAGAAGGCGCTCGACGAGGCGCAGGAAGCCGAGCGCTTTGCGCACGAGGCCGAACAACGCGCCATCGCCGAGGAACGCGCCGCCGCCGAAGCGGCCGAAGCCGCCGTGCGCGCCGAACGTCTCGCCAATCCGCGCATCGGTGATGTCGCGCCGATGCCGCGCCGCGAAGGCACGCTGTCGACCGCGCGTCCCGCGACGTCGAACGGCTCTGCAACAAGCACCTCGACGTCCGCGGCCCGTCCGGCCGCCGCGACGCGCAGCCTGCGCGAAGCACCCCCCGCGCCCGCGCCGAAGGCGCCGAAAGCGCCCAAGGGCGGTGAACCGGGTCCCAAGCAGCGCATGAAGCTCACGCTCGACATGGTCGAGCGCATGGCCGAAGGCGACGACGAGAAGCAACGCTCGCTGACCTCGGTGCGCCGCGCCCGCGAGCGCGAAAAGCAGCGCCGCACGGTGCCGGGCGAGCAGGCCAAGGTCTCCCGCGACGTCGTCATTCCCGAGACGATTTCCGTCCAGGATCTCGCCGCGCGCATGGCCACCCGCGCCGCCGACATCATCAAGTACATGTTCAAGCAGGGCACGCCGGTGACGCTGGCGACCATGCTCGACGCCGACACCGCCCAGCTTATCGCCGAAGAGCACGGTCACTCCGTGCGTCGCGTCTCCGAATCGGACGTCGAGGAAGGCCTCTCCGGCGCCGAGGATGCGCCCGAGGATCTGAAGCCGCGTGCGCCGGTCGTGACCGTCATGGGCCACGTCGACCACGGCAAGACCTCGCTGCTCGACGCGCTGCGCGAAACCGACGTCGTCGCCGGCGAAGCGGGCGGCATCACGCAGCACATCGGCGCCTACCAGGTGCGCCTGAAGGACGGTAGCCGCGTCACCTTCCTCGATACGCCCGGTCACGCGGCGTTCTCGTCGATGCGCTCGCGCGGCGCGCAGGTCACCGACATCGTCGTGCTGGTCGTCGCGGCCGATGACGGCGTCATGCCGCAGACCATCGAGGCCATCAATCACGCGAAGGCCGCGGGCGTGCCGATCATCGTGGCGGTCAACAAGATCGACAAGCACGAGGCCGATCCCGGTCGCGTCATCAACGAACTGCTGCAGCACGACATCGTCACCGAAGTGAACGGCGGCGACGTGCAGACGGTGAACGTGTCGGCGACGAAGAAGATGGGCCTCGAACAGCTCGTCGAAGCGATTTCGCTGCAGGCCGAAGTGCTCGAACTGACGGCCAACCCGAACCGCCCGGCGGAAGCCGCGGTGATCGAATCGCGCCTCGATCGCGGTCGCGGCACGGTGGCCACCGTGCTCGTGCAGAGCGGCACGCTGAAGCGCGGCGACATCGTCGTGGCCGGCGGCGTGTGGGGGCGCGTGCGCGCGCTCTCCAACGAACGCGGCCAGACGCTGAGCGAAGCCGGCCCGTCGACGCCGGTGGAGATCATGGGCCTCGAAGGCGTGCCGGAACCGGGCGATACGCTGCAGGTGGTCGAGAACGAAGCCCGCGCCCGCGAGGTCGCGGAGTTCCGTCAGCGCCGCCGCCGCGAGAAGTCCGCGCCCACCACGCGCGCCTCCTTCGAACAGCTCATGGCGAAGAAGGAAGCCGGCGCCAGCGAACTGCCCGTCGTCATCAAGGCGGACGTGCAGGGATCCGCTGAAGCGATCGCCAACTCGCTGGAGAAGCTCAACACCGACGAAGTCCGCGCCCGCATCCTGCAGGCCAGCGTCGGCGCCATCAACGAGGCCGACATCACGCTGGCGAAAGCGTCGGGCGCGCCGATCATCGGCTTCAACGTCCGCGCCTCCAAGGAAGCGCGCGACCTGGCCGAACGCGAAGGCGTCGAGATCCGCTACTACGCGATCATCTACAACGTCATCGACGACATCAAAGCCGTCATGTCGGGCATGCTCGCGCCGGACATCCGCGAAACCTTCCTCGGCAACGCGCAGGTGCTGGAGATCTTCCAGATCGCGCGCATCGGTCGCGTCGCGGGCTGCCGCGTCACCGACGGCAAGCTGCAGAAGGGCGCACGCATCCGCCTGATCCGCGACAACGTCGTCATCCACGACGGCGGCAAGCTCAACACGCTGCGCCGCTTCAAGGACGATGTGAACGAAGTCCAGAACGGCCAGGAATGCGGTGTCGGTCTCGAGAACTTCCAGGACATCAAGCAGGGCGACGTGATCGAATGCTTCCTGCTCGAATCGGTGCAGCGCTCGCTCTGATCGGCCCGGCGGCGCTGGCGGTTTCCGCGTGCGGAGCGCCCGAGGCCGCGTCGGAGCCCGAACAGACGATTCCCGCCGGCGTGCTGTCGCCGGAGTGGGCGTACACGCCTGCGTCCGCGGAGACGAAAGCCGCCACCGGCATGCTGACGATCGAGGCCGGCATCGACGCTTTAGGCCCTTCACGCACGCTCAAGGCCGAGAAGGGCGCGACGGCGCTGATGCATCTTTCCGGCGAGATCGATCCCGCGGCGCGCGTCGGCGCGCGGTCGGTGGGGGAGGTGATGGAGCTGCGCGCCGGCGCGCGGCCCATGCTCCAGAAGGTGGACCGGGACGGCGGGCTCTGCGGGCCGGCGCTGGCGAGCTACGTGGTCTGGTATGAGCCGGAACTGATCGAGGGCCGGGAGCTGGTGCTGGCGGTCGTGCAGGGCGCGGCCCCCGGCGAGACGGGGTCGACGGTATGCCGGGTTCTCCGCTACACGCGGGAACGGGAAGCGGGATTGAGCGAGGAACGGCGATGAGTCTGCGCAAGGTTTGCGTCGCGCTGGCGGTGGCGCTGGCGGCGGCGGGCTGCGAGCGCGCCGGCATCGGCGAGGCGCCGGAATCGTCACAGCATCCGAGCCGGTCCGCGCCCGTGACCGCCCCGGAAACCGCCGTCGATACGGTCGCCACCGGCGAACCGGGCCTGGCGCGCACCCGCTGGGCGGCGCAGTCCGATCTGGCGCGCACCGTCACCGGCAACCTCACGGCGAGCCTTGAGGCGGGTCGCGGCGGGCCGCTCGTCATGGCGTTCGCCAACGGACTGACGCTGCGCATGGAACGCATCGCCGAGCATGTCGGGGCGGACCGCACCGGCTCCGGCGGCGCGACCTTCGCGGCCACGCTCGGCGCGGACCCGAATGCGGGCGTGTTCGTCTACCGCGTCACCGACGAGCGCATCTATCCGACCGCCGTGCAGGGCGGCGTTTGCCAGCGCGACGCTGTAAAGTATGTGGCGCTCAGCGAGTTCGTGAACCGCAGCGGCGACTGGGTGTTCATGTTTGCTGCCTATCGCGGCGACCTGCCGCCGGGGCCGCAGGCCGCGCGCGATCCGCACCTGTGCGGCGCGTACGGTTACGCCGTGAATTGAATTGAATTGAAGCGAAGGGACCGTCGCCGGTTCGAATCCGGCGCGGAGATACGATGGAAAAGATAAAGACGCGCGTCATCGCCGCGCAACTCGACAAGGCCGATTTTCTCACGCTCTCGGCGGCGCTGTTCAAGCGCGGCGCGCGCACCAGCGGATGGTGGTCGCGGCTGGAGCCGTTCGTGGCGGCCGCCGTCGGCATGATCGGCGGCTACGCGGGAACGTTCGCGCTCGGCGCGCAGACGCCGCTGGCGATCGCCGTGGGCGCCTCGACCGCGCTCGTGCTCACGTTCGCGGCCACAAGCCGGTCGCGCCGTCGCCAGCTGAAAGGCCTCCTGCGCCAGGACGGCGCGTTCCTGCGGCCGTTCCACATGTCGGCGGACCAGGACGGCGTGACGGTGGAATCCGATGTCTCGTCGCTGCGCGTGAAGTGGGCCGGCATTTTCGCCATCGAGGCCACGCCCGACATGATCCTCCTGTTCATCGACAAGGCCAACGCGGTCGCGCTGCCCGTGCGCGCCTTCGCGGACGTGACGGCGATGAACGCGTTCGCCGATGAACTGCGCTTCCTGCGCCGCCGCGCCAACGAGGCGTGGTCGAAAGGCAAGGACGTGGCGGCATGAGCCGCCGCGATCATGCGCCGCGCAACGCCGGACCGACGCAGCGCCAGCTCCGCGCGGCCGAACTCGTGCGCCATGCGCTCGTGGAGATTCTCGCGCGCGAGGACCTGCGCGATCCCGATCTCGTCGGCGTGTCGATCACCGTCGGCGAAGTGCGCGCCTCGCCGGACCTGAAGCACATGACGGCGTTCGTCGCCCCGCTCGGCGCTGGCGATCCCACCAAGATCGCCGCCGCGCTGACGCGCGCGTCGGGCTTCCTGCGCGTGCGCCTGGCGAAGTCCGCCGATCTAAAGTTCACGCCGCAGCTGCACTTCATCGCCGACGTGTCCTACGACACCGCCAACTACATCGACCGGCTGCTCAAGCAGCCGGAGATCGCGCGCGATCTCGATCACGGCGCGAACGACGAACCAGAGAAAGAGGAATGACAGGCGCACCGTCTTTCCCTCCCCTCGATGGGGAGGGTGGCCTGAGCGCAGCGAAGGTCGGGTGGGGTGCACGCTCGATTTCCGTGCGTGCGGCGCACGAGGCGCCTTCGCCTTCGCGGATCCATCTCCGCATTCCGAGCGCGCACCCCACCCCCGGCGCATCGCTGCGCTCGCACCGGACCCTCCCCATCGAGGGGAGGGAAGGTTCCCCGCGTTTCAACACGAAAGAAGATTGATGGCCCGCCGGAAAAAAGGTCTCGATGTCCACGGCTGGCTCGTGCTCGACAAGCCTGAGGATCTCACCTCGACCGATGCGGTGAGCGTCGTGCGGCGTCTGTTCAATGCCAACAAGGCGGGCCACGCCGGCACGCTCGATCCGCTGGCGTCAGGCATCCTGCCGATCGCGCTGGGGGAGGCGACCAAGACCGTACCGTGGCTGATGGAGGCCGAGAAGAGCTACAGCTTCACTGTGCGCTGGGGCGTCTCCACGGACACGCAGGACCGCGAGGGCAAGGTCATCGCCGAGAGCGACGTGCGGCCCACGCCCGAAGCGGTGGCGGAAGCGCTGAAAGGCTTCCTCGGCGAGATCGAGCAGATCCCGCCGCAGTACAGCGCCGTGAAGGTCGATGGCGAACGCGCCTACGATCTCGCCCGCGACGGGCAGGCCGTGGAGCTGAAGGCCCGCCAGGTGGTGCTCCACGAGGCGCGGCTTGAGGGCGCGCCCGACGCCGACCATTCCGTGATCGTGGTGCGCAGCGGGAAGGGGTTCTACATCCGGGCGCTGGTGCGCGATCTGGCCGCCAGGCTCGGCGCGGAAGGCCACGTCGCCCGCCTGCGCCGGACGGCGGTGGGCCAGTTCGACGAGGCCAACGCCGTCGGCCTCGACGAACTGAAAGATCTGGTGCATAAGGCCGCCGCGTTCGAGGCCCTCAGACCCGTTGAGACCGCGCTGGCCGACATCCCGGCGGTGGCCGTCAATGGCGAAGATGCCTTCAAGCTCCGGCAAGGCCGGCCGATCGTCCTCCTTCCGCATGTGATCGAGGATCTGAAAGCACGCTTCCGACCCCGCACGATCGCTGGCGTAGACGCCAGCCGCGCGGCAGTTGCGTTGTTTGGAGGATCGGCGGTGGCGCTGGGCGACGTGCGGGCGGGGAAATTCTCCCCCACCCGCGTCTTTCACCTGGATCAGGAGTAGATCCGATGTCGATTACCCTCGAGCGCAAGACCGCGCTCATCAAGGAACACGCCCGCGGCAAGGACGACACGGGCAGTCCGGAAGTGCAGTGCGCCATCCTCACGGAGCGCATCGTGAATCTCACGGAGCACTTCAAGACGCACAAGAAGGACAACCACTCGCGCCGCGGACTCCTGCAGATGGTGTCGCAGCGTCGCCGGTTGCTCGATTACCTGAAGGACCGCGACGCGGCCCGCTATCAGGCGATCATCGAAAAGCTCGGCCTGCGGAAGTAGGACGACTGAAACCCTCCCCCGCCAGCGGGGGAGGGACAGCGTTCGCGCATGCGAACGCAGGGTGAGGGCCCGTAGGACGCAGGGCCTCAGTACTTTCCTGCAGCACCCCTCATCCGTCTCGTCGCTCCGCGACGAGCCACCTTCTCCCGCGGGCGGGAGAAGGGACCGTCCGCACTTCATCCGGAAGTTCGGACACGCACGCGGCGACCGGGCATGGGGCTCGCTCGCCAGGAGTAGAGACCATGTTTGACACCAAGACCGTTTCCATCGACTGGGCCGGCAAGAAACTGACCCTGGAAACCGGCCGCATCGCGCGCCAGGCCGACGGCGCCGTGTTCGCCACGATGGGCGAAGCCGCCGTGCTCGCCACCTGCGTATATGCGCGCAGCGCCAAGCCGGGGCAGGACTTCTTCCCGCTCACCGTCGACTATCAGGAAAAGACCTTCGCCGCGGGCCGCATTCCCGGCGGCTATTTCAAGCGCGAAGGTCGCCCGACCGAGCGTGAAACGCTCATCTCGCGCCTCATCGACCGACCGATCCGTCCGCTCTTCGTCGATGGCTTCAAGAACGAAGTGCAGGTCATCGTCACCGTCCTCTCGTGGGATGGCGAGAACGAAACCGACATTCTCTCCCTGGTCGCGGCGTCCGCGGCGCTCACGCTTTCGGGCGTGCCGTTCATGGGCCCGATCGGCGCGGCGCGCGTCGGCTGGATCGACGGCAAGCCGGTGCTGAACCCGACCATCGGGCAGATGGCGAACTCCGAACTCGATCTCGTCGTCGCCGGAACGGCGGACGCGGTGATGATGGTGGAATCGGAAGTGAAGGAGCTCACCGAGGAGCAGATGCTTCTCGCGCTCGACACCGCGCACAAAGGCTTCCAGCCGGTAATCGACGCGATCATCAAGCTCGCCGAGCAGGCCGCGAAAGATCCCTTCGAGTTCGAGGCCGTGGACCTCGCGCCGCAGAAGAAACAAATCGCCGCGCTCGTCGAGGCCGACATCGCCAGCGCCTACAAGATCACCAAGAAGGACGAGCGCTACAAGGCCGTGGGCGCCGCCCGCGACAAGGCCAAGGCCGCCCTCGTGAAGAGCGAAGCCAACCCCGCAGGCCTCGACGAGAACGTCTTCAAGGAAGCGTTCAAGGGCGTGGAAAGCGACATCGTCCGCTCGCGCATCATCAAGGAAAAGGCGCGCATCGACGGGCGTCCCGTCGACAAGGTGCGCCCGATCGTCTGCGAAGTCGGCACGCTGCCGCGCACGCACGGCTCGGCGCTGTTCACCCGCGGTGAAACGCAGGCGCTCGTCGTCGCCACGCTCGGCACTGCGGAAGACGAACAGTACGTCGACAGCCTGAACGGGACCGTGAAGGCCAAGTTCATGCTGCACTACAACTTCCCTCCCTACAGCGTCGGTGAAACCGGCCGCCTCGGCGGCACGAAGCGTCGCGAGATCGGCCACGGCAAGCTCGCATGGCGCGCCATGCAGGCGGTTCTGCCTAAGGAATCGGACTTCCCCTACACCATCCGTCTCGTTTCCGAGATCACCGAGTCCAACGGCTCTTCCTCGATGGCGACGGTGTGCGGTTCGTCCCTCGCGCTGATGGACGCCGGCGCGCCGATCACGCGGCCCGTGGCGGGCGTGGCGATGGGCCTCGTGCTCGAGGACTACGGCTACGAAGTGCTCACCGACATTCTCGGCGACGAGGATCACCTCGGCGACATGGACTTCAAGGTCGCGGGCACCACGAAGGGCATCACGTCGCTGCAGATGGACATCAAGGTGGCCGGCATCACGCAGGACATCATGAAGGTCGCCCTTGCACGCGCCTATGACGGCCGGATGCACATCCTCGACGAAATGGCGAAGGCGATGACCGCCCCGCGCACGGCGATGAACGAGCACGCGCCGAAGGTCAGCCAGATCCAGATCCCCGTGGACAAGATCCGCGACGTGATCGGCACCGGCGGCAAGGTCATCCGCGAAATCGTGGAAAAGACGGGCGCGAAGGTGAACGTCAACGACGACGGCACGGTGCGCGTCGCGTCGCCGAGCCAGGAGTCGATCGACGCCGCAGTGAAGTGGATCAAGTCGCTGACCAGTGAGCCGGAAGTCGGCATGATCTACGACGGCAAGGTCGTGAAGGTCGCCGAGTTCGGCGCGTTCGTGAACTTCTTCGGCGCCAAGGACGGCCTCGTGCACGTTTCGCAACTGCGCGCCGAACGCGTCAACAAGCCCTCCGAAGTCGTCAAGGAAGGCGACATGGTGAAGGTGAAGCTCCTCGGCTTCGACGATCGCGGCAAGACCAAGCTCTCGATGAAGGCCGTCGACCAGGAAACCGGCGAAGACCTCGAAAAAGCCGGCAAGGTCTCGGTCGGCAACGGCTGATATCGGCGCCAGCGCTGAAAATGGAAACGGCGGGCTCGCGACGGCCCGCCGTTTTTTCTAAGACACATCCGCAGATGGTGAAGACCGGAGCGCGTGGCCTCCGGCCGCGCACCTTCCGTAGCACTTGACGCGACAGTCCATGCGCCGCCGGAGGCGGCGCGCTCCCTTGCTCGATACCTTCGTATTTCCGACAGCGGCGATCCGCCGTGAAGCAGCACGCACATGCCGCGAGACAGGCTCAGTTGTCCGGCCCGTAGGTGACGCCGGGGCGTTGCCACACGCGCTCTTGCTGCGCCGGCGGATTGGGCGCGGTCTTTTCTTCCTCGCCGAGGTTGGCGTTGTCGATCGCGACGATGTCGGTCGGTTGCGGCGCCGATGCGATCGGCGGCAGGCGGACAGGTCGTTGCGCGGGACGTGCGCCGCTGGTGGCGGCGACCGTCTGCGCGGTCAGTGTCGGCGTGCGGGTCGGCGGCGCGGAGGGGAGTGTCGCCGTCCAGCCATTGCGGCCCTGGACCGTCGCTGCGGGAACGGGCGCGGGAGCTGCAGGCGCGACGGGCGGCGCAAAGGTGTTGGACGCGACCTCGACGGCCTCCGCCGCATCCGCTGCAGGCGCCGCGGGATCGACCACCGGTTCGGCCGCCGCCACGCTGGGCGCCGGCTGTTCGATGGCCGGGGAGGGCGCCGATGTGAGGATCGAGGCGCCGGAATCGGCGTCGGCCGACTTCGCGCCCTCGTTGGCGCTGAGATAGTTGAACGCCGCCACGCCGCCGCCGCCGAGCACGGTGACCGCGATGGCCCCGAACGCCATGCGCGCGACGCCGCCGCCTGCCGCACGGCGCGGCTCTTCAGCGGCGCGCTCGCGCCGGGGCGCGCGTTCGCGCGTGGAGACAGGTGTCGCTTCGGCGTCGCGACGGGCCGTCGCCAGCGGCGAGGATGACGGCGGAGCCGCCGCGCGCTGTGGCGCGGGCGCATTCATGCCGTAGGGATCGAAGCCGTTGCCGGCGAAGCCGATGGTGCGGCCCTGCGCCGGTTGCTGCTGCTGCTGCGGCGGCGGGGCCATCCTGGCCACATGCGACACGAGCGTGCGCAGCTCCGGCGCATCCAGCGAACCGGTCCAGCTCGACAGGTCGTGCAGCGTGACGAGCGCAAAGGCCGCCGGCGGATCGGCCGGCCCGGCGCGCACGGAGACCAGCTTTTTCGCGAAGGCCGCCTGCGAGGCGGCGGACTGCACCGGCTGGGAGTTGATCGAAGACGGCGACCAGAACGCCAGCACCGCCGAGGCGCGATCGACCTTTTCCGGGGTCAGCGGCTGCGCGGCGACCTCATATCCGACGGCGTTCAGAATGCGCGCCAGCGCGTCTGCGCGCGGCTTGTCGATATTGGAAAAGGCGAGTGCGACTTCGGTCATTCCGACGGGGTTCCTTGGGGAAGGGCGCATTCTATCCACAAGCCGCCCGGAACGCCATGTCCCCGGGCCGCTTCATGGTGTCTCTTTCACACGTGAGGGGCGAAAAAGCGGCGCGCAACCCCGCAACGGCACACCGGTGATTTCCGTGGCGCGAAAACCACGGATTCAACGGTCGCGCGTCGTTCAACCCGCGTCCACGCCCTCCGGCAGTCCCACCACGTGGAAACCGGCGTCGACGTGGACGACTTCGCCCGTCGTCGAGCGGCCGAGATCGGACAGGAGCCAGAGCGCGCAGCCGGCGATGCCTTCCATGCTGGTGTCTTCCTTCATCAGGCTCCATTCGCGGCCCGTGGACACAAGACCGCGCCCGCCCTGGATGCCCGCCAGCGCCAGCGTGCGCATCGGCCCCGCGCTGATCGCGTTCACGCGCAGGCCGGAGGGGCCCAGATCGCGCGCCATGTAGCGGGTGCAGGCTTCGAGCGCCGCTTTCGCCACGCCCATCACGTTGTAGCTCGGCAGCACGCGCTCGGCGCCGAGATAGGTGAGCGTCACCATCGAGCCGCCCGGCTTCATCAGCGGCGCGGCGCGCTTGGCGCACGCCACCCAGCTGAACGCCGAAATATCCATCGTGCGCAGGAAGTTCTCGCGCGTCGTGTTCTCCACGAACGAGCCCTTGAGTTCGTTCTTGTCGGAGAAGGCGATGGCGTGGACCAGAAAGTCGATCCCGCCCCAGACGGTCTTCAGCCTGTCGAACACGGCGTCGAGCTGGGCGTCGTTGGTGACGTCGCATTCGAGCAGGATCTGCGAGCCGACGCTTTCCGCCAGCGGCCGCACGCGTTTCTCCAGCGCCTCGCCCTGGAAGGTGAAGGCGATCTCGGCGCCTTGCGCTGCGAGCTGGCTGGCGATGCCCCAGGCGATCGACTTGTCGTTGGCGACGCCCATGACGAGCCCGCGCTTGCCGGCCATGAGGTCGCCTTTGGGGAGGGTCCAGTCGGACATGGGATGCTCCGCGTGATTGCTCACGCGCACTAAGCGGCCACGGAGCGCAGGGTCAAGCGTACCGCCGGCTCCACAGCCGGCAACCGCGTCAGGCCTTTGCGAACACCAGCGTCGCGTTCGTGCCGCCGAAGCCGAAGCTGTTCGACATCACTGTCTCCAGCGCGCCGTCGAAGCGTTCGAGCAGGATGGGCAGGTCCGCGAAGAGGGGATCGAGTTTGAAAATGTTGGCGCTCTTGGCGGCGAAATCGGCGCCGAGCATCATCAGCGAGTAGATCGCTTCCTGCACGCCGGCGGCGCCGAGGCTGTGGCCGGTGAGAGATTTCGTCGACGAGATCATCGGCGGCTTGTCGCCGAATGTATCGCGCACGGCCTGCATCTCGCGCTCATCGCCGATGGGCGTCGATGTGCCGTGCGGGTTGAGATAGTCGACGCGGCGGCCGCCGATGGTGCTCATCGCGAGCTTCATGCAGCGCACGGCGCCTTCGCCTGAGGGTGCGACCATGTCGTGGCCGTCGCTGGTGGCGCCGTAGCCGATGAGTTCGCCGTAGATCTTGGCGCCGCGGGCCTTCGCGCGTTCGTATTCCTCGAGCACCACCATGCCGGCGCCGCCGGCGATGACGAAGCCGTCGCGGTCCACGTCATAGGCGCGCGAGGCGACGGCGGGGGTATCGTTGAAGTTCGACGACATGGCGCCCATCGCGTCGAACATCACCGACATGGTCCAGTCGAGTTCTTCGCAGCCGCCGGCGAACACGACGTCCTGCTTGCCCCACTGGATCTGCTCGGCCGCCGCGCCGATGCAGTGCGCGCTCGTCGCGCACGCGGAGCTGATCGAGTAGTTGACGCCCTTGATCTTGAACCATGTCGCGAGGGCCGCCGACGGGCCGGACGACATCGCTTTCGGCACCGCGAACGGGCCGACCCGCTTGGGGCCTTTTTCCTTCGTGATCGCCGCCGCCTGCACGATGGTGCGGGTGGAGGGACCGCCCTCGCCGACGATGATGCCTGTGCGTTCGTTGGAGACGTCGCTCTCCTCCAGGCCCGAGTCGCGCAGCGCCTGCTCCATCGCCACGTGCGCCCAGCCCGTGCCCTGGGACAGGAAGCGCGCCGCCCGGCGGTCGACCATGGATTCCCAGTCGAGCGTGGGGCTTGCCTGTACCTGGCAGCGAAATCCCAGCTCGCCGTATTCCGGCGCGGAGGTGACGCCCGAACGCGCCTCCCGCAGCGAAGCCATCACTTCGTTTGAGTTGTTGCCGATCGACGAGACGATCCCGATTCCAGTGACGACCACACGACGCAAGTTGCACTCCCATGAATTGAATCGGGCGACGTATTCTTCGCGTACGTCCTGGCCCTGATATTTGCGCTCTAGATGCCGGCTGCAAGCTGCTCCGGCGTGAACAGGCCCACCTTGAGATCCTTCGCGCTGTAGATCGGGCGCCCGTCGACGAATGTCGCGCCGTCGGCCATGCCCAGGACCAGCTTGCGCAGAATCACCTTCTTGAACTCGATTTCATACCGGATTACGCGCGCCACCGGCGTCACCTGTCCAGTGAACTTCACTTCCCCGACGCCAAGCGCGCGACCCTTTCCGGGCGCCCCGAGCCAGCCGAGGTAGAAGCCGACGAGCTGCCACATCGCATCGAGGCCGAGGCAGCCGGGCATCACGGGGTCGCCCTCGAAGTGGCACTGGAAGAACCAGAGGTCGGGGTTGATGTCGAACTCGGCGACGAGCTTGCCCTTGCCGTGGGCGCCGCCGGTCGGGTCGATGTCGACGATCCGGTCGATCATCAGCATCGGCGGCAGCGGCAGCTGCGCGTTGCCCGGGCCGAACAGGCGGCCATGGCCGCTGTCGAGCAGCTGGGCCTGCGAGAGGGACGAAGGGTAGGCGGACGGCGGTTGCGACATGGATTGCGGCTGGCTCCTCAGGGGCGTCATGGGGCGGTCCGGCGGGCGCCACGGCGCGCCCGGTACCGGCAATGCCCGGAAATGGGAGCTGTTTACATGCGCGGGACGGGCGGCCGACGCAAGCCGGGCGCGCGCAAGGGAGGACCGACGCATGCGTTTCCGCCGGCGGCGTCTGGCGCCCCGGTGCGGATGACGGCAGAACCGCCGGCGACAGCGGTGGAGGCGCGGCGTGATCGAGGCCGAGGTGATCGTTATCGGCGCAGGAATGGCCGGCGCCTCCGCGGCGGCGGAATTGGCGTCGAGCGCGAAAGTCCTCGTCCTCGAACAGGAGGACCGTCCGGGGCGGCACGCCACTGGCCGCTCGGCCGCGCTCTATTCCGAGATCTACGGCAACGAAGTCATCCGTATCCTGACGCGCGCCAGCGGGCCGGCGCTGCAGGGTCAGGACGGACGTTTCGCCCGCGCGCGTGGATGTTTCCATATCGCCAGTGCAAGCCAGCTCGCGCGTCTCGAGGCGTTCGCCGCCCTGCCTGACGTGGGGCGGGCGTCGCGATGGCTGACGGGCGCCGAGGCGAGACAGGAGTCTCCGATCCTTCGGGACGGCTATGTCGTGGCGGCGGTCGCCGAGTCGAACGCTTGCGATCTCGATGTTGACGCCCTTCACCAGCACTATTTGCGGCGGCTGACCGCGGCGGGCGGGGAGGTCCGGTGCGGCGCCCCGGTGGTCCGGGCCGAGCGGGCCGGCGGCGGCTGGCGCGTGCTGGCCGGCGGCGAAGTGTTTCACGCGCGCGTCCTGGTGAACGCGGCCGGCGCCTGGGGCGATGTGGTGGCGCGCGCGGCCGGCGTCGATCCGCTCGGCCTGGAGCCGAAACGGCGCACGGTGGCGCTGGTGGAGCCGCCCGCGGGCGCGCGGTCGGACGGCTGGCCCGCCGTCATCGACATCGAGGAACAGTTCTACTTCAAGCCGGATGCGGGGCGGATCCTCGTGTCGCCCGCGGACGAGACGCCCTCCGAGCCGTGCGACGCTGCGCCGGAGGAAATCGACATCGCCATCGCCATCGATCGCGTTCAGGCGGCGGCCGACCTACCGGTCCGGCGCGTGCAGTCCAGTTGGGCGGGTTTGCGCACCTTCACTCCGGACCGCACGCCGGCCGTGGGATTCGATCCGGCGGCGGAGGGCTTCTTCTGGCTGGTCGGTCAGGGCGGCTATGGCATACAGACCGCGCCGGCGATGGCCCGGTTGGCTGCAGCCCTTGCGCTCGACCGGGGCCTTCCCGCCGATCTTGCGGACATGGGATTCGACGCCCGCCGGGTTGCGCCGGGCCGGTTCTCAGCAGGCCAGCCCTCCTGAACCGGGATCGGCGCCCGTTTCAGTCCTCCACGCCCGTGCAGTCGTCGCCGCCCCACAGGCCGCTCCTGTCGACCCAGCCGGTCTGGTTGCGGGCGGTCACCTTGCGCCAGCCGCCGACGCACCCGCCGAGCCGCGCGACCACGCCGTGGGCGAGATAGGCGACCGTGCGGGACTCCGGTCGCGGCGCGGCGCGCATCGGCAGGCCGGGCGACTGGGTCGTGGAGACGTAGACGGTGCGGTTGGGCGAGAGCTTGTCGGCGCGGACCCAGACGCGGTCGCCCGAGGGGTCGCGCACCCGCCGCCAGCTGTCGCTTTCCTCCAGCACCTGCACCGGCAGGCCGGCGGTGGTGTAGATCCAGTCGATCCGGTGATCGAGGCCGGGGCCTCGGCGGCCATGCACTTTCGGCGCGGCGAGGCTTTCGTAGCGGGGTACGGGCAGCTGGGAATCGGGCCCGAGGCGGGTTCCCGCAGGGCCGGGAGCGTCCGCGACGGCGGCCGTGGCCATGAAGGCCAGCGAGAGGGTGACGGCGGCGGCGCGGAACATGGCGGGTCTCTTCTGAGAGCCGGAAACGGCGAAGAGCGGACTGAAGCGCAGGCGCCGTAAAAGCAGGCTTAACGATCCTGCATTTTCCGTTTTTTGACGCCCCGGCCTTTGTTCCGCCCCGACGCCTGTTAAGAAGGGCGCCATGCCGTCGAAGAAAATGAAGGTCGTCGTTACCCGCAAGCTGCCCGAGCCGGTGGAAACCCGGATGCGCGAGCTGTTCGATACCGAGCTCAACGTCGACGACAAGCCGATGACCGCCGACGAACTGGCCGCCGCCATGGCGCGGGCCGACGTGCTGGTGCCGACCGTCACCGACCGCATCGACGGGCGGCTCCTGTCGCGGTCGGGCGAGCGCTTGCGCCTCATCGCCCAGTTCGGCGCCGGCGTGGACAACATCGACGTGCAGACCGCCATCCAGCGCGGCGTCACCATCACCAACACGCCGGGGGTGCTCACCGAGGACACCGCCGACATCACGATGGCGCTGATCCTCGCCGCGCCGCGACGGATCGTGGAAGGCGTGAAGATGATCGAGGCCGACGAGTTCACCGGCTGGAGCCCGACGCACATGCTCGGCCGGCGCGTGTGGGGCAAGCGGCTCGGCATCGTCGGCATGGGCCGCATCGGCCAGGCGGTGGCGCGCCGGGCGAAGGCGTTCGGCCTGCAGATCCACTATCACAACCGCCGCAAGGTCTCCGCGCACATCGAGCAGGAACTCGAGGCGACGCACTGGGAAAGCCTCGACCAGATGTTGTCGCGGATGGACATCGTCTCGGTGAACTGTCCGCACACGCCGGCGACGTATCACCTTCTGTCGGCGCGCCGCCTCGCGCTGCTGAAGCCGCACGCCTACGTCGTCAACACCGCGCGCGGCGAGATCATCGATGAAGGCGCGCTGGCGCGGATGCTCGAGAAGGGCGATCTCGCGGGCGCGGGCCTCGACGTGTTCGAGCACGAACCGGCGATCAATCCGAAACTGAAGAAGCTCCAGAACGTCGTGCTGCTCCCGCACATGGGATCGGCGACGATCGAGGGCCGCATCGACATGGGCGAGAAGGTCATCATCAACATCAAGACCTTCGCGGACGGGCACAAACCGCCGGACCGGGTGATCCCGGCGATGCTTTAGGCCCCCTCGGCGCGATCGGACTTCTGTCTGTTGCGAAGACGCGCTAGCCTGCCGGTCACGGCCTAGCGAGGGGATCACATGACCATGACGACAGAAGACGCCGGGCAGGGCGCCGGGCAGGTACGGCTCGACGTGGAGAACAACTCCACCATCGGCCAGTTTCTCTGGATCGGCTTCTATTCCTCGATCTTCACGCTGCTCACGCTGACGATCTTCCGGTTCTGGGCGCGCACCATCGTGCGCAAGCGCCTGTGGGCGGACACCACGATTGGCGGCACGCCCCTCGAATATACGGGCAAGGGCTCGGAGCTCTTCGTCGGCTTCCTGATCGCCATCGTCACGGTGATGGTCCCGATCGTCGGCGCGATCGTCGCCGCGCAGCTGCTGCTGCCGCCGATCTACACGGTGGTCGTGATCGTGATCGTCTACCTCGGCCTCTTCATCCTGATCGGCGTCGCTCTGTTTCTCGCGCGCCGCTACCAGCTCTCGCGCACCAACTGGCGCGGCGTGCGCTTCGAACAGCGCGGCTCGCCGTGGGCCTACGGCTTCATCGCGTTCGGCTACGGCCTCCTGTCGGCGATCACGCTCGGCTGGTTCGCGCCCGCGATGCGCCTGCGCCTTGAAAAGCGCATGTGGAACAACGCGTTTTTCGGCGACATGCCGTTCACATATGACAACTCGAAAGAGGCGCGCACGGAGCCGGTCTACAAGAGCTACATCCTCGCCTACATCGGCGTCATTCTGTATTACGCGCTGATCTTCGGCGGGATGTACGGGCTCGGCCTGATGGATCAGATGGCCGGCGGCATGCCGGACATGCGCGCGATCGGCATGCTCTACGCGCTGATGTTCGGCGGCGCCTTGCTGTTCATATTCTTCGTCGCCTGGCACGAGGCGGTGATGATCCGGCAGATCACCAAATCGATCTCGCTCGGCGACGTGAAGCTGAAATCGAGCTTCTCGACGTGGGATCTCATCGGGCTCGCGTTCACCAACGTGCTGCTGGTCGTGTTCACGCTGGGCTTCGGCGGACTCGCCGCGCAGATGCGCACCTGGCGCAAGATCTGCCGCCGGATCGAAGTCGATGGGACCCTCGATGCCGCTCGCATCCATCAGGCGGCCTCGCGCGGGCCGCGCTCGGGCGAGGGGATGGCGGACGCCTTCGATCTCTCGGGCGGAGTCTGAGCGAAGTGGCGGCGCTCGAAGGGCGTTTCCATGATGGCGTGACCGCGGCCGAGCATCGGGTTGTGGTCACGATCGCCGAGGATGGCCTGGAGATCGCGGGCGCGGGCGCGCGCGCCTTCTGGCGCAAGCAGGATGTCGTCGTCGTCGACAAGTCCGGCGACGTCTGGCGGCTGTCCAGTTCCGAAACGCCCGACGCGCGGCTCGCCATCGAGAAATCGAAGGCCGCCGAGACCGCGCTGCGCGACGGCGGCATTCTCGATCCGCGCCGCGACGCCATCCGCGGCCTGTGGCTCGCCGGCGGGCTGCTGGCGCTGAGCGCATCGCTGGCCTTCATCGTCTTCGTCGCGATCCCGATGGGGGCCGAGCCGCTCGCGCGCGCCACGCCGCGCCATGTCGAAGAACAACTCGGCGAAAACCTCGCGCGGCAGGTCAACGTCTTCATGCGCCCCTGCGAGAAGACGGCCCCGGCGGATGCGGCGATCATGCCGCTGCTGAACGACCTAGAGGCTGCGGGCGACCCCGGCTTCACGATCATGCTGACGTTTGTGCAGGAAGACACGCCCAATGCGCTGGCGGTTGCGGGCGGGCAGATCATGGTGACGAGAGGACTGCTCGAAACGCTGGAAAGCCCGGATGAACTCGCGGCCGTCATTGCGCACGAGATCGGCCATGTGAAATCGCGTGACGGGATGATCGCGCTCTATCGCAACACGGGCCTCGGCATCCTGCTCGAACTCATCACCGGCGGATCGGGCGTCGCGCAGCAGATCGTGATGGTCGGCGGCCAGCTGACCGAACTCAGCTACACCCGCGCGCAGGAGGCGCGCGCCGATCGCGTCGCCATCGCGATCATGGGCGACGCAGGGCTCGACCCCGCCGCGCTCGCGCGCGCGTTCGAACGGCTCAAGGGCTACAAGCGCGGCGACGCCGACGAGTCGCGCGTGCCGAAGCGGATGCGCGACATGCACGTGCCCGAGTGGCTGCAATCACACCCCGACATCGACAACCGCATCGTGCGCGCCCGCGCGGCGCAGCGGCCCGCGCGCGCGATCGCGATGTCGCCGGAAGACTGGGCCACCGTGCGCGCGGCCTGCAAGGCGAAGTGATCAGCCGAACTGCCAGGCGCCGACGCCGTGGGCGCGGGTTGCTTCGGCGCGGGACTTCGTGATCGACGCCACGGGCGCGTCCCGCGTCGCCACGTTCTCGAACGCGATCCAGTCCACCTCCGCCGCAGCGCGCGTGAGCTTCACGGTGCTGTAGCCGCGGTGGGTGACGTCGCACCAGGCGAGTTCGCGGTTGGCGGCGAGCATCGCGCGTTCGCGCGCGCCGGGCTCGCCCTTGCTGAAGGCGCGCTCCATGCCGCCCGAGGACACGCTGAGACCCGCCATCTCGACCGCCGCAGGGCGGCCGTCGCGCCCGCCGGGGAGATTGTTGGCCCAACCGTTGTGGCTGTCGCCGGAGAGCACGATGGCGTTGTTCGCATCTGTGGCGCAGGCCTGCAGGAAGCGGCCGCGCGCGGCTTCGTAGCCGCCCCAGGAATCGAGGTTCCAGCTCAATCCCGCGCGACCGAGTCCCGCGCCCGTCGTCGCCCAGCGGCGTTGCCAGTCGTTCGCCGTATCCGGCAGCAGGGAAGGCATGTCCGCCGCCAGGCTCTGATGGCCCATCACCAGCTGCTGGCCGAGCACCTGCCAGGTCACGCCGCGGGCCTTCGAGCGCTGAAGCTGCGCGCGCATCCAGTCTTCCTGCGCCTGCCCGAGCAGCGTGCGCGACGGCGCGCTGATCTCGTCACGCATGAACTTCTGCGCCGCCGCAGCGACGGCGGCCTCGCCCTGGTCCATCGCCGGCGTCAGCGCTGCGCGCCAGTCCAGCTGCTGGTCGCGACCGATGAGCCGCGTGTCGAGCAGGATGATCGAGGCGAGGTCGCCCCAGTGCAGCGTGCGGTAGATGTGCAGGAGGTCGGCCTGGCGGCGGATCGGCAGCCAGTCCGCATAGGCTTTCGCGGCCATGGCGCGGCGCACGACCCACGACCCTTCGGTGTCGGGCTGGTGGTTCTGCGCGCCGTCGCGCCAGGCGTCGTTGGCGAGTTCGTGATCGTCCCAGATCGCCATGAACGGCTTGACGCGGTGCAGTTCCTGCAGATCGGGATCGAGCCGGTAGCCGGCGTAGCGGCGATGGTAGTCGCTCAGCGAGACGATCTCCGTCGCCGGATCGATCACGCGGCCGGGCGCAGTGTCGGCGAGCGATGGATACCCGCCGATGCCGTACTCGTAGATGTAGTCGCCGGTGTGCACGCAGAGGTCGATGTCGGGATTCTTCGCCGCGTGGCCGTAGGCGGGGAAATGGCCGAAGCCGTAGTTCGAGCAGGAAAACACCGCCATCGTCAGCGATTGCGCGGCGCCTGCGGGCGCGGTGCGCGTCAGGCCTGTGGGCGAAAAGCCCGACGCGGACGAGAAGCGGAACGCGTAGCTGCGGCCCGGCGCGAGCCCGCGCGCATCGACCTTCACGCAGTAGTCGTCGAAGAGGGAGGCGGTCCCTTCGCCGCGCGCGACGATGCGGCGGAAGGTTTCATCCTCGGCCACTTCCCAGCCGATGGTCGCCGCAGTGGGCGTTTCAGGGACGAAGCGCGTCCACAGGATCACCGCGCTCGATGTCGGGTCGCCGGAGGCGACGCTGTGGGTGAATGCGCCGCGTGCGGCGGAGGCGCCGCGCGCCGGGGCGGCGACGGCGGCCGCGAGGAGCGGCGCTGCTGAAACGAGCGCGCGACGGGTCAGCTTGGTCATGATGTCCTCCGGTTCGCGTGCGGTAGCGCCCGTTCGTGACGCGCCGGTGACAGGCGATTCAGGGCAGCGTCGCCGCCAGCGGAACGCCCGGCGCGGGTTCAGGAAAAGCCGTGTGCAGGAACGTGCGCAGGTCATCGGCGCTGCGTTCGGGAATCTCTTCCTGCGGCACATGGCCGGTCTGATCGTAGATGATCACCTTCGAACCGTTGATCGCTTCGCCGAAGAGCGTGGCGCCTTCCACGGGCACGAGATTGTCCTGCTTGCCATGCAGCACGAGCGTCGGCGCGGTGATTACCGCCAGCTTTTCCTTGGTCGCGGTGTCGCTGTCGCGGAAGCCGAGCGTGATGGCCACCAGCGTTGCGCGATGGTTCGGCGCCCGGGCAAGCTCCACATAGCGCGCCGCCATGGCGTCATCGACGAGCGCCTTGTTGACGAACGCGGATTCCACGCCCTTGCGGATCATCGCCGAATTGTCGAGATCGCGCATCAGGGGGCCGAGCACGGGATTGTGCAGGAGCTTGAAGATCGCCGCCTCTTCATTGTCGGCCGCATCGCCCGATGGCGGCCAGCCCGCGGCGCCGATGAGCACCAGCCCCTCCACGCGCGCGGGATGGCGCAAGGCCAGCTCCCACGCCGTGTGCCCGCCCATGGAGGAGCCGATCACGGTCGCCTTCGGCAGCGCGATCTTGTCCATGAAGGCGTCGACGAAATCGGCGTAGCCTTCGATGCTCGGCGCATAGCCCTTCGGCGTGCGCGTCAGGCCGTGGCCGGGAAGATCGACGCTGATGAGGCGATATTCGCCGCCGAGCAGCGGCGTCCATTTCTCCCACGTGTGCAGCGAGGCGGAGAAGCCGTGCACTAGCAGCAACGGGCGGCCGTTCGGGTTGCCCTCGTCGCGCCAGTGGGCCTCGACGCCGCCGCCCATGTCGAGGAATTTCGACGCCGGGCTCGCGTAGGTCTTGTCGAGCGTCGCGTAGGGGATGTCGCCGCGCCGCAGCGCCAGATAGCCGCCGCCGACGACGATCAGGATTGTGAGTAGCAGGCCGACCAGAATTTTTCGCATCATCCCCTCCGTTGGCCCCATTGAAGCAGGAAAGGGACGTGGCGGAAACGGCTTACGTGCGCCAGCCGACCCGTCGCGCCCAGACGTCGAACCCCGCCTGGCGCGCAGCGAGGTCCGGCGGCGGGCCATGGCCTTCGCGCGCGGCCTGTTCGCGCTGCAGGGCGACGACCTCCGCGAGCGGGGGCAGGCCCACCGAAGCGCGGCGCTCTTCCACCTGCTCGGGCGCCTCGATGGGAGAGGGGGAAAGCGCGCCATCGAACCAGTCGAACTGCGTGCCGTAGAGCTGCGGACGGCCCTCGAACACCGCGATGCGGTCGGAGAGATACGCCGCGTCGATCATGTTGGCGTCGCCAAACGGAATCGCCTCCAGCATCAGCGCGAGACCAAGACGTTGCACATCCGGGCGGCTGATGGCGTGCTGGAGAATGAGGAAGGCCGCAGCCGCGCCGTCGTCGTCGACGCGGTGGCGTCCGGTCCACCCGATCGTGCGGAACGCCTCGTCGAGCAGCGCGGCGTTCTCCAGATGCACCGCCTCCATCTCCGGATTGTAGCCGTCGAACAGCGAGCCATCGCGCACGAGGCGCTCGCGGGTTTCAAGGTCGCGCCGCGCCGCCGCGAGCAGCGTTTCGCGCCAGACAGGCTCCATCGTCATCGCGCGCACACCGGGCATTCGGGATCGGGCCGCAGACGCACCGTGCGCGCTTCGCCGTTGAGGCCGTCGAACAGCATGATGCGTCCCGTCAGCGGTTTGCCCGCGCGCGCGATGAGTTTGATCGTCTCCAGCGCCATCATCGATCCGATCACCCCCGTCAAGGCGCCGACGACGCCGACCTGCGAGCAATGCTCGGCGTCCGGCGGCGCGTCAGGCACGAAGCAGCGATAGCAGGGCAGGCGATCCTCTATCGCGGCTTCTTTCGTGGTCCCCGATGCGAACACGCCGATCTGCCCGTCCCAGCGCCCCACGGCGCCGGACACCAGCGGCACGCCGAGCGCGTGGCAGGCGTCGTTCACCGCGAAGCGCGTATCGTAGTCATCCGTGCCGTCGAGCACGACGTCCGCGTCTTGCAGCAGATGCCGTGCATTCAACGCATCCAGCTCCACCGCTTTCGGCAGTATCTCCACATGCGGATTGAGCGCGGCGAGCGCGGCGGCGCCCACCTCGGTCTTGAGCTGTCGGACATCCGCGGTGCGAAACAGGATCTGACGCTGCAAGTTCGACAGCGAAACCCCATCGTCGTCGATCAGCGTCAATCGCCCCACGCCCGCCGCCGCCAGATAGAGCGCCGCCGGCGCGCCGAGGCCGCCCAAGCCGACAATCGCCACATGCGCGGCCCTCAGGCGCTGCTGTCCCGGCCCGCCGATCTCCTTGAGCAGGATATGGCGCGAGAAGCGTTCGAGGTCGTCGGGCGTGAGCGCAGTCATTAAGCGGGCGCAAGAAAAGGGTTTTCGATCGTCACGCCGTCGATCACCATGCCGTGCTGCATGTCTTCGGAGAGAACGGTCGCACACTCGGTCTCAATCGCCGAGGCGATGATGAGCGCATCGTAGAAGTTGAGCTTGTATCGTTCCGCCAGGCGCACCGCGGCGCGGTGAGTTTCGGTCGTGAGCGCGGAGGAGTCTGGAAGGAGCTGGTTTACGACGGCGAGCCGTTGCAGGACTTCGGGCCAGTCTATCCGCAGTTTGCGCGAACTCACGTTCACGAACTCGTTCAGGACCTGAACGCTGATCTGACCGCCAGAGATGAGGAGGCGCTTGGCGACAGGCGACCGCGCGTCCCGCTCGGCGAATGCGTAAATGAGGATGTTGGAGTCGAGAAACACATCACCGTTCATTTGCGTCGTCACGGGAAAAGACGAACCCGGGAGGCAGGGGGCGGCTCAACTCGTGAAGTTTCCGGATCGCGTCTTCCCGCGTAGCGTCGCGCCGGATCTCGAACCGCTTCGACCCCGCGATGACGACTTCGATGTCGTCGCCTTCCTTGAGGTCCAGCGCCTCAACGACGGCGGCGGGCAAGCGAATGGCGAGACTGTTTCCCCATTTCGATACCTGCATCAGGCGCTCCGGATATACACGATGACATGTATATCAATGCGTGCCGGAATTCAATCACCGCTTGATCGGCTGATCCGGTGTGACCGGTCCGGCCGGTCCACCCGCTCGAATCCCATCGCGTCCCAGAAGGCGTGGGAGAGATCGTGCGTCGCCCGCAGATGCAGATGCGGCGCGAGCTGGAACGCTTCCCGGATCAGCGCGCCCGCCAGCGTCCGGCCGACGCCGTTGCGACGGAAATCCGGGTGCACGTAGAAATGCCGGATACGGCGATGTTCGGGCGAAGGATCGTACTCGTCGAACGTCTGCGCGCCGATGGCGATGGGACGGTCCTCGCCGAACACCGCGAAGACGCTGGCGTTGCGGTCGCCGTCATAGGCGCCATTCGTCCAGCGTGCCTCCAGTCGATCGAGGAAGTTGAATCCCTCCGCACGCGCCGCGCCTGCCAGATCCGTGAATCCATCCGGCAGGTCGGCGGCGATGCGGACGACCTGCGAAGTCACAGCCCCTCGAACAGCGCCGTCGAGAGATAGCGTTCCGCGAAGCTCGGGACGATGGCGACGATGCGCTTGCCGGCGTTTTCCGGACGCTTGCCGATCTTGATCGCCGCCGACAGCGCAGCCCCCGTGGAGATGCCGCCCGGCAGGCCTTCGAGCCGCGCGACCTCGCGCGCGACGGCGAAGCTTTCGTCGTTCGACACCTGCACGATCTCGTCGATCACGCTGCGGTCCAGAACTTCCGGCACGAAGCCCGCGCCGATGCCCTGGATCTTGTGCGGGCCCGCCGCACCGCCCGAGAGGACAGGGGAGGCTTCCGGCTCGACCGCGATGACCTTGAGGTTCGGCAGCCGCGGCTTCAGCACCTGGCCGACGCCGGTGATCGTGCCGCCGGTGCCGACGCCGGAGACGAAGAAGTCGAGCTTGCCGCCGGTGTCGGCCCAGATTTCCTCGGCTGTCGTGCGCTTGTGGATCGCGGGATTGGCGGGATTTGCGAACTGCGAGGGTGTCACGGCGCCCGGCGTCGACTCCACCAGTTCCTTGGCCTTCGCCACCGCGCCGCGCATGCCTTCCGGGCCGGGCGTGAGCACAAGCTCCGCGCCGAGGAAGGCGAGCATCTTGCGCCGCTCGATGGACATGGTTTCCGGCATCACGAGGATGAGGCGATAGCCGCGCTGCGCCGCGACGAATGCGAGCGCGATGCCCGTGTTGCCGCTCGTGGGTTCCACGAGCACTGCGCCGGGACCGATCTTGCCCTGCGCTTCGAGGTCCTCGATCAGCGAGACGCCGATGCGGTCCTTCACCGAGGCGATGGGGTTGAAGAACTCGAGCTTGCCGATGATCTCGGCGTTCACGCCGTGCGCCTTGGCGAGCTTGCTGAGCCGCACCAGCGGCGTGTTGCCGATGGTCTGGGTGATGTTGTCGTAGATCAGCCCGTGTCCGACTTTTCGTCCGTCCGCCATGGGAACTCCTTGTTCTGTGCCGTGAACATAGGCTTCGTGAGGCTCCGGCGAAACGCCTGAGCGTAAATCATGGGTTCAGGCAGACTTGCCGGTCTTTCACCCCTCTCCCGCGCCTGAGCGGGAGAGGGTGGGTCGCGCAGCGAAACGGGTGAGGGTCCGGCGGTGCAGAACGAGACTCGTCTTGAGCGACCGGGCCCTCACCCTGACTTCGCTTCGCTCAGTCCATCCCTCTCCCGCTCAGGCGCGGGAGAGGGGACCTGTCACTTGTTACGTCTGAGCAGCTCATCCATGGGGTTGGTCGCCGGCGTAGTCTGCTCTGTTTTTGGCCGGCCGAGCACCGAGCCCAGCGTCCCCAGATTGTTCCGCTCCAGCGCCCGCTGCACCTGGCTCTGCACGAGGTTGCCGAGATCGGGGGCGAACTTCGGCTTCGCCCACGGCCCGGAGATACGGAACGGCACGCCGAGGCCCTGCACATCGGCGCGCCCGCCCTGGCCCTCGATGGCGCGGACCGCGCGCGGGGCGATGCGCATGTCGATGGTCTGGCCGCCGATGTTGATCGTGCCGGTTCCGTCGAGACGCACGAAGGGGTTGAGCAGACGCAGGTCCGTCGTGTTCGCCACGCCGCCGGCGACGGCGAAGGTCGCGGCGAATTCCGCGAAGTCGGTCTTGGCTGCTGCGCCAACCGTCTCGCCCGTGAGCGCCGCCTGCACGGTGCGCGCGACCTGCGCCAGATTCACGCCGCGCCAGGCGCCGTCGTTGAAGTTGAACGCGGCCGTGCCTGCGAGCGTGCGCATGATGTCGGCCTGCGAGCGGCCCTGTCCGGTGAGTGCGGCCTTGAGCGTGCCCTTGCCCTCGATCTTGTCGAAACCTATTGCGGCGGTGAGCAGCGGCAGCGCTTCCACGTTGGTCACGTCGATCTCGCTGGTGAGCTTTGTCGTCGCGCTGCGCGCATCCACGACGAGGCGGGCGGTTCCGCCGCCGCCATAGAGCGAGACCCGGCTGAGGCGGGCGTCGGCGACGCCGTTCGCCAGTTTCAGCGCAAGCTGGCCGTTGGTGAACTGCATCTTCTGGAATCTGAGATCGCCCACGGCGAGCGCGAGATCGGCGTCGACGGCGCGCAGGCCCGCGAGATCCATCGGCTTTGCATCCCACGCAGCCGCCGTGTTCACGCCGGCGGCGGTTGTCGCGGCGCCTGCCGCGGAGGCGGGGAGGTAGGCGTTGGTGTCGAGCGCGGGAATGGTCAGCGCGCCGGAGACCGCGAGGCGGCCGTTATCGGCGACGTTCACCGTCACATCGCCGGTCGCGGTGGCGGCGTCGAGACGGAAGGCGCCTTCGGTGAAGGCGTAGCGGGGACCGAGCGCGGCGAATTGCGACTTCACGTCGAACGCCGCAAAGCCAGGCCCCGGCGGCAGCGGCGAGCCGAGCCAGTCGAGCAGCGCGCGCACGCTTGCGCCGCTGGTTTCAAGCGCGCCGGTGACGCCGCCGGTGGCGGTGTCGACCGCGCCGTCGAGAGTCGCTTTCACGGCGGGGGCGTTGAGCGTGAGGCGGATCGGCGTTGCGCCTTTCTCCAGCGTGGCGCGGGGATTGGCGATGGTCGCGCCGAGGCTCAGCGTCTGCTTGCGATAGGTGCACGAGCCGTCGAGGGTGGCGGGCAGGTCGAGGGATTTCAGATCGAGGAGCGCGTCGATGTCGGTGACGACGAGAGGCTCGCCGCCGTCATCGCCGATGAAGGTCAAGGCGCCGTCGATCACGCGCATGTCGTCGAGGCGCAGGGACTTGAGTTTCGTCGCCGGCTGGCCCGGTTGCGCGGGCTGTTCGGGGAAGGTCCAGTTCGCCGCGCCGTCCTTTCTCGCGATGAGCGTGAAGGCCGGCTCCTCGAGGATCAGGCTGCGCACCTCGATATCGCCTTTCAGCAGCGGCATGACCGCGACGGCGAAGACGATCTTCTTCGCCGCGAGAAACGGCGCGCCTTCAAATCCTGCGGGATTGGAGAGCTTCACGTCCGTCGCGGAAAACCCCGCCGAGGGCCAGAGCGTCATTTCCACGTCGCCGCCGATGTCGAGCGTGCGGCCGGTGGATTGCTGGATCTGCTTTTTCACCTCCGCGATCGCGAGATCCTTCGGGAAGAAGACGAAGAACGCGCCGGCGGCGACCACGACTATGGCGAGCATTCCGCCGACGACCAGCAACACCTTTTTCATCGTCGGACTCCGTTGAAACCTATGTGCGTCCTGTCGATCCGAATCCGCCCGCGCCACGCGCGGTCTCGTCGAGCGTTTCAACTTCCGCCCATGACGCCTGCGTGACGGGCGCGATCACCATCTGCGCGATGCGGTCGCCGCGCGCGATGACGAACGGCTCCTGACCGAGATTGACGAGGATCACCGCCAGCTCGCCGCGATAGTCGGCGTCCACCGTGCCCGGCGAATTGAGGCACGTGATCGCGTTCTTCAGCGCAAGGCCCGAACGCGGCCGCACCTGCGCCTCGTAGCCGGCCGGCAGCGCGATCGACAAACCCGTCGGCACGAGCGCGCGCGCGCCGGGCTGAAGCGTCACGGGCGCATCTTCCGGAATGGCGGCGCGCAGGTCCATGCCGGCCGAGAGCGGCGTCTCGTAGGCGGGGAGAGGGAGATCCGCATTGTGCGGCAGGCGGCGGATTTTGACGGTGATGGTCATGGCGCGGTGTTACTCGATTCGCAGGCGTGGGTCCGCGACGCCGGAATCGGGCGATTCCAGCGGTGAGGGCGGGTGGATTGAAACGTCATCGCGCGCGTCATGAGGTGTCGGCGCCGTCGGGCGCATGCGCGGGCGCAACGACGGCGAGACGCTGCACGGGCGGTGCGACGGCGACGCGTCGCCAGCCGGCGTTGGCCCAGCGGACCCGTTTCACGATCCGCGCAATGGTCGCTTCAAGATCATCCAGCGCCGCGCGCATGGCGGCGAGCGCGGCGAGATCGAGATCGCGGGTGAAGTGCTTCACCAGCCGCGTGCGCCGCCGCGTGATGCGGAAGCCCCGCGCAACCGACGGCGGCCGCCATGTGCGCTTCGCGTGCGGCTTGAGATCGAACCGCGCGAACGCCAGCAGATAGAGCACGCAGCGCAAATCGCGCCGCAGCCAGCGCATCTCCTCGCGCACGCGCAGCTTCATCGCCCGCATCCCGCGCCACCCCGCGAACAGGC
>CAZGYQ010000034.1:0-30833 GCA_964530695.1 uncultured Caulobacteraceae bacterium | reverse complement strand
CGCCGAGCCCGGCGAGTTCACCCGCCGCGCCTTCGAGAACGGCAAGCTCGACCTGACCGCCGCCGAAGCGATCGCCGACCTCGTCGATGCCGAGACCGAGGGCCAGCGGCGCCAGGCGCTCCGCCAGATGCAAGGCGCGCTCGCGGCGCTCTACGACGGCTGGCGGGCGCGGCTCTTGAGCGTTCTCGCGCTCATCGAGGCGGAGATCGATTTCCCGGATGAGGATCTGCCAGACGCGCTGGCCGCGCGGACCATCCCCGAGATCGAGGCCTTGTCCGCCGAGATGGACGCTCATCTCGCCGACCATGCCCGCGGCGAGCGCGTGCGCGACGGCTATCGCATCGCCATCATCGGCGCGCCAAACGCCGGCAAGTCGAGCCTGCTCAATGCGCTGGCGCAGCGCGAGGCGGCGATCGTCTCCGATACGCCGGGCACGACACGCGACATCGTGGAGGTGCGTCTCGTGCTGGGCGGTTTCCCCGTCTGGATTGCCGACACGGCGGGCCTTCGGGAAGCGGCCGACACGATTGAAAGCGAGGGCGTGCGCCGCGCGCTGGCGCGGGCGACGGAGTCTGACTTGCGGATCGCGGTCGTCGAGGCCGGCGCGACGGTTCTGCCGCCAGAACTGACGAACGCCATCGCCCGCGACGACTTCCTCGTGATCTCAAAGTCCGATCTGGAGACGCGCGAGGCCGACCGGCTGCTGGCCGCTCTCGCCGACACGTTTGACGCCGCGCCACTGCACGTCTCCGCGATCACCGGGCGCGGCATGGACGGCCTCCTCGCGGCGCTGACCGCGCGTGTGGCGTCCGCGCTTTCACAGACGGAGACTCCGGTGCTCACGCGCCTGCGCCATCGGATCGCCGTGCAGGAGACGCGCGCAAATCTCGAACACGCGCTGCAGGCGTTTCAACTCGGCGGCGCCGAACTCGTTGCTGAGGACGTGCGTCTCGCGGCGCGCGCGCTGGGGCGGCTGACGGGCCGCATAGATGTGGAAGACGTGCTCGGCGAAATCTTCGCCAGCTTCTGCATCGGCAAGTAAAATGGCGGCGGCCTCTACTTTCGCACAACAGGCGTGTTCCACGCGAAACAAGTTGAAAGCTGTTAAGCCCAATATCCGTGAAGGACTTCGATAACCTGTTTCGCGTGGAACGCTGGCGCCCTCTCACGTCCCCAGTCGGGCGCGATCCTTCGCGTAGCTGCGGGCGGCGATCCAGAGACAAGGGATCGCCAGCAGCGAGACGACATTGAGCACGATCATCATGTCGGTGATCGGTCGCGGTCGACCCAACGCCTCGAACCAGTCGACGAGATAGCCGCCGACCGTCACCGAAATTCCGAGGCCGATCACATTCACCGCCATAACGAACAACGCGACGGCCGTGGCGCGGACGCGATCGGGAGTCAGTTCCTGGACCGTGCCGACGACGGGGCCGTAGAGCGTGCCGAGCTGGAAGATGCCCGCAGCGATTCCTATCCAGAAGATCGGCGTGTCGCCCTCGCCCAGTCGATAGAGGAACCCGATCGGCGACAGGATGAGAAACAGCCACACCAGCAGCATCGGCCGCCCCTGGCCCGTCGTGCGCTGCCACCAGTCGCCGAGCGCGCCGCCGATGATGTTTCCGGCAACGCCGATCGTTGCGTAGATCAGCGCGATCTTGAGAAACAACGGACCGAGGTCGAGGCCGAGCTCAACGCGCCACCAGCGCGCGTCGAACTGCGCGGCGCCTACAGCGACGTGCAGCATTACGGCGCCCAGGATCGAAAAGAGCACGGTCGGCGTTCGCACGATGATCATCAGCGTTTCCGGCGCGAGCGCCAGCATGCCCCCGATCCGTCTCGCTGCGCCGCCGCCGCTGGCGGGCGGTCGCGTTTCCCGGAACGTCGCGAGGATCAGCGCGAGCGCGACGCCTATGCCGCCCAGCAGGAAGAAGCAGTTCCGCCAGCCGATGATCGGCGCGAGCTGGCTCGCCACCAGGTAGGCAGCGCCCGCACCGAGCGGCACACCGGCATAGTAGATCCCGGTCGCGAGCCCCAGTCGCGCTGCGGGGAACCGGCTTGAAATCATCGACAGCGCCGTGGGCGTGAGCGTGGACTCTCCGACGCCGATGAACACGCGCGGGATCGCGAGCGCCACGAAACTTCGGGCTGCGCCGGACGCCGCCGTCAGCGCGCTCCAGAGCGCGAGGCCGAAGGCCGCGAAACGCGGTCGGTGCGTTGTATCCGCAATGACGCCCATGAATGGACTGAGCAGCCCGTACATCAGCGTGAACATGATCCCGGTCAGGAGACCGAACTCGCCGTTCGAAAGCTTCAGCTCGTCGATGATCTCATTCGAGAACGTGGGCAGCAGCTGCCGGTCGAGGATGTTCAAGATGTTGATCAACACCATGAAGCCGAGGAAGCTGTATGCGCCTGGGCGCGTGGCGGTCAGCGGCTGCGTCGACGGCGCGCTCAGTACGGTCATGCTTTCTCCCCGGTGTGCGGACTGACGCCGCTTTCCGTGAAGCGTCGCACGGCCACGGCAAATGTCCAAACCGCGCCGGGGGATGTAGGAAAGATTTGAGCAACGTGTTTCGCGTGGAACGCCGCCATGCCCGGGCTTTCGCAATGCGCCGCCGCCGCGCGTAAGGAATTCGACAATCTGTTTCGCGTGGAACGCGGCCGCCCTGGTCGGCTCCGTTGCGTATCGACGCTCGGGCGGATTTCGGGTATGTCGACCGCCTCTCGCACAACACGGATTTCATGTCGGCCGAAGGCCCATCCTACGACGTCATCGTCATCGGCGGCGGCCACGCCGGCTGCGACGCGGCTGCGGCCGCGGCGCGGATGGGTGCGCGCACGCTGTTGCTGACGCACCGGCGCGACACCATCGGCGAGATGTCGTGCAACCCGGCAATCGGCGGTCTCGGCAAGGGCCACCTTGTCCGCGAGATCGATGCGATGGACGGCGTGATGGGGCGGGTCGCGGACGCTGCGGGAATCCAGTTCCGTCTGCTCAACCGGTCGAAGGGCCCGGCCGTGCGCGGCCCCCGCGCCCAGTCCGACCGCAAGCTCTACAAGCAGGCGATGCAGGCGGCGCTGGCCGAGCTGCCGGGGCTGACCATTCTCGAAGAGGCGGTGGAAGACCTTGTCGTCGAGGGCGGCCGCGTGGGCGGCGTCGCGGGCGCCTCCGGCCAAACCTACGCCGCGCCGCGCGTCGTCCTGACCACGGGGACGTTCCTGAAGGGCGTGATCCATCTGGGCGCCGAACGGACCCCCGCAGGCCGCTGGGGCGACCAACCGGCGGTCGGGCTGTCGGACAGGCTTTATGCACTTGGCTTCGCCATGGGTCGCCTCAAGACCGGAACGCCCGCGCGTCTCGACGGGCGCACCATCGACTGGGCGGGTCTCGAGATGCAGGCGGGCGACGAGATCCCGTCACCGTTCTCGTTCCTGACCGATCGCATCACCAACCCGCAGATCGCGTGCGGGGTCACGTGGACGACTGCCGAGACCCACCGGATCATCGCTGAAAGCCTCGACCAGTCGGCCGTGTATTCCGGCGCCATATCGGGCCGTGGGCCGCGCTACTGCCCCTCGATCGAGGACAAGGTGGTGCGCTTCGCCGACAAGTCCGCCCACCAGATCTTCCTGGAGCCGGAGGGGCTGGACGACGACACGGTCTATCCGAACGGGATCTCGACCTCGCTGCCGCCCGCCGTTCAGGAGAGGTTTCTCCGGACAATCCCCGGGTTGGCGAATATTCACGTGAAACGTTGGGCCTACGCGATCGAGTACGATTACGTCGACCCGCGCGAGCTGCTGCCCACGCTGGAGACCAAACGGCTGCCCGGGCTCTACCTGGCCGGGCAGATCAACGGGACGACCGGCTACGAGGAGGCGGCGGCGCAGGGCCTGGTCGCCGGGCTCAACGCCGCGCTGGCGGCGGGCGGGGGCGGACCGTTCGAAGTCACACGGGCCGAGGGCTATATCGGCGTCCTGATCGACGATCTCGTGACCCGGGGCGTGACCGAGCCATACCGCATGTTCACCAGCCGGGCAGAGTACCGTCTGGCGCTCCGGGCCGACAACGCCGACCAGCGCCTGACGCCGCGCGGACTGGCGTTGGGTTGCGTCAGATCAGAGCGCGCCGACCGGTTCGGCGCCAAGATGGCTGAGCTGGATGTCGCGCGAAAGCTGGCCCGCGATCTCGCCCTGACGCCGAAGGAAGCGACCGACCGTGGCCTGAAGGTCAATCAGGACGGCCAGCACCGGAGCGCCTTCCAGCTGCTCAGCTATCCGACGATCGCCTTCGGCGACCTCGCCGCGATCTGGCCGGAACTGGCCGGGATGTCGCCCGGCGTCCGGGAGCAGATCGAGATCGATGCGCTTTACGCGGGCTATCTGGACCGGCAGGAGGCGGACGTGGTCGCGTTCCGGCGGGATGAAAACCTGCGCCTGCCGGTCGACCTCGACTACGCGGCGGTCGGCGGCCTTTCCGCCGAAGTGCGCCAGAAGTTCGCCGCGGCCCGCCCGGCCACGCTGGGCCAGGCGGGGCGGATCGAGGGCGTCACGCCTGGCGCGCTCACCGCGCTGCTGGCGCATGTGAAGAAGCGCGGGTCCGCGTGAGACCCTACGGCCCCGATGACCTGATGGCGGATCTGGCGGTTCCACGGGAAACCTGTGAACGGCTGGAAAGACATCGCGCGCTGCTCGCGCGCTGGTCGCCGCGCATCAACCTGATCGGCCCGCGGGAGCTGGACGCCTACTGGGGGCGGCACGCCCTCGATTGCGCCCAGCTTGTCCGCCTTGCGCCGAAGGCGCTCCGGTGGATCGACATCGGTTCGGGGGCGGGGTTTCCGGGGATCGTCATCGGCTGCCTGCTGGCCGGGCGGGTGGGCGCTAACGTCGACCTGGTGGAGACCAACCCCAAGAAGGCGGCCTTCCTGCGGGAGGCTGTCCGCGAGACCGGTGCGGCGGCGCGGGTGCTCAATGTCTCGATCGACGACCTCGCCGGCGCCCGGGGCGACCATGACGACTATGACATAGTCACCGCGCGGGCGTTCGCGCCCTTGCCGCGAATCATCAGTTCTGCGAAGCCGATTCTTGACCGCGGCGCCACCGGACTCTTTCTGAAAGGCGCGGAGTATCGCGCCGAGCTCGCGGCCGCCGCCGATGAAGGATGGACCCTCAAGGTCGAGACGCTCGAAAGTCTGAGCGATCCCGACGGGCGAGTCCTTCGGATCGAAGGAGCAGAGCGTGTCGGGAAGAACGACGGAGACGCTTAGAACGTTCGCCATCGCCAACCAGAAGGGTGGCGTGGGGAAAACCACGACGGCTATCAACCTCGGCACCGCGCTCGCCGCCACCGGCAAGAAGGTGCTGATCTTCGACATCGATCCGCAGGGCAACGCCGCGACCGGTCTCGATATCCGCCCCGAGGATCGCCGGCATTCCAGCTACGACGTGCTGACGGGCGCCTGCTCGTTCGACGAAGCGGTGATGCAGACGCAGGTTCCGAACCTCGCGATCATCGCGGGCTCGCAGGATCTCTCCGGTCTCGAGACCGAGCTGATGCAGTCCGAACGCCCGCAGTACCGGATGCGCGACGCGCTCGCGGCGGTGAAGGTTGTCGGCGGGTTTGACTACATCCTCGTCGACTGTCCGCCGTCGCTGAACATTCTCACGGTCAATGCGCTGACGGCGTCGGACGCGGTGCTCGTGCCGCTGCAGTGCGAGTTCTTCGCGCTCGAAGGCTTGAAGCAACTGCTCGACACCGTCGGTCTCGTGCAGCGCAACCTGAACCCGCAACTCGACATCCAGGGCATCGTGCTGACGATGCACGACAAGCGGACAAGTCTCTCCGACCAGGTGGCCGCCGACGTGCGGCACCACCTTGGCGACAAGGTCTACGACACGGTGATCCCGCGCAATGTGCGCCTCTCGGAGGCGCCGTCGTTCGGCAAGCCGGCGATCATCTACGACATCAAGGCCCCAGGCTCGCAGGCATACCTCGCGCTCGCGCGGGAACTCCTGGCGCGCGAGGGCGTGGCTGCGGCGGCGGCGTGAGGAGGAGCAGGGAATGAACGAACGGCCGAGAGGGTTGGGCAGAGGGTTGTCGGCATTGCTGGGCGAAACGGCCTTCGGCCATTCGCAGCCGCGCGCGCCCGAACCTGCGCCGCAGCCCCCGCAACCCGCCGCGTTCGCGCCTGCCGCTCCGACGCCTGCCGCGCAGGCGCCGTCCGCATTCACGCCGGTCTCCACTCATCCCGCAGCGGCGCCGGAGCCGACGCCGCCTACGACCGTGACGCCGTTCCCGATACCAACGGCGCCGCCGACGCCGAGCGTGCCGCCTGAAACCGCCGCCGCGTTGCCGCCCACTGTCGTCGCCAAGGCGATCGCGATCGACCTGATCCAGCGCAACCCGAACCAGCCGCGCAAGCGTTTCGACGAAGCCGATCTAGCCGAGCTCGCGGATTCCATCCGCTCCCGCGGCGTGCTGCAGCCGATCCTCGTGCGCCCGGCGCCGGGCGCTGCGGGCCGCTACGAGATCGTGGCCGGTGAACGTCGCTGGCGCGCGGCGCAACGTGCTGGTCTGCATGAGCTGCCGGCGGTCGTGCAGGATCTCGACGAGGTCGAAGTCCTCGAAATCGGCATCATCGAGAACGTCCAGCGCGCCGACCTCAACCCGCTGGAAGAAGCGCAAGGGTATCAGGCGCTTATCGACCGTTTCGGCCGGACGCAGCAGGAGATCGCCGAAGTCGTCGGCAAGAGCCGGCCGCACATCGCCAACATGCTGCGGCTCCTCGGCCTGCCGGAAGAGATCCAGGGCATGGTGCGCGACGGCCGCCTGTCGGCTGGTCACGCACGCGCCATTCTCGTGGCGCCGAACCCGGTGGACCTCGCGCGCACGGCGATCGCGAATGGGCTGAATGTCCGCGAAGTGGAAAAGCTCGCCGCGAAGGCCAAGGAAGAGCGTGACGGACCGCGGGTCCGCGCCGGCGGCGACAAGGACGCCGACACGCGCGCGCTGGAAACCCAGATCGCCAACGCTTTGGGCCTCGCCGTGACGATCACCCACAAGGGCGAAGGCGGCGGCAAGGTCGAGATCAGCTACCGCACGCTGGAACAGCTCGACGATCTGTGCCGCAAGCTCAGCGGCGGCTGAGGCCGTTCATCATTCGCAAACCATGAGGCGCGGACCCTGAGGCCCGCGCCTTTTGATTTTGGTCAACGCGCGATCGCCGGCGGTGACGTGAGGATGCCCTCAAATAGAGGGAGGGCGCATGATCGAACAATTCTACACGTGGGGCGTGGCTGGGCTGATGGGCCTGTTCCTGGTTATTCTCGCGCTCGCGAGTTGGCTCAGCAAGAACGGGTAGGGGCGAGACTACCGGGCAGCCGCGGCGATTTCCGCCACGCGTTTGTAGGCGCCCGCAGCGATCACGTCCTGCGGCGCGCCGGCGGTCTTGGCGCGCAACTCAGCGGCCCAGAGCACATTGAGCGCATCGATGGCGCGGGCCGTCGTCCACATGCGGACCTGGCTCGCGAACAGGTCGCGCTCTTTCCAGAACACCTTCGGCTTCAGCCGGTCGCCCGCGTCGTTCGGCGCCACGCCGTCATCGACGAGCGTGCGTGCTTCCAGCAGGCGCAGCATCTTGCGTTCGAGCGCCTTGATCAGCGAGACGCCGTTGGTCGTCTCCAGTCGGTCGAGCATGTCGAGCGCGACGGCGATGCGCCCGCTGGCGGCGGCGTTGGTGGCGTCGTCCATCTCGCCTTCGGCCTCGACGGCCGCCAATGCGGCGAGGTCCGCGGGTTCGACATTGCGGCCGAGGTCGTGCGCAAACAGCGCGACCTTCTCCAGTTCACCGCGCGCCAGGGCGCGGTCCGAAGGCGCGTGCGCAATGAAGATCTCGCGTGCGTCGGGGCTCATGGGAATGCGCGCGCCGTCGATCAGTGACTTGAGGAAGGCGGTGCGCTCGGCTTCGGTTTCCTCGTAAAACGCCATGGCCACGGCGTTTTTCGCCGCCTCGAACTTTCCAACGAGCTTGCCCTTGCCGGCGAGATCGCCGCCTTCGATCACGAGATACGCCGCGCCGCCGCCGGCCTCGACCAGCGCAAGCGCTTCGAGCATCACGTCACTCAAGGTCTCGCCGTCGACGCGCAGCCACACCACGCGCGGCCCGCCGAGCAGCGATTGCGCGGAGAGCGCATCGGCGAGTTTCGGTTTGTCCTTGCGGAGTTCGTCTTCGGCGATGCGCGTCAGCGCGAACGGATCGTCAGTGCCGCCGAGCGCATGTTTGATCAGCGTTTGCGCCGCTTCGCCGACCAGCGCGCGATTGGGACCGTAGAGCAGCGCCGCACGCACCGTCGCGTCGGGGGCGGCGAGAAACCGCCGTGCGCCGGCGGGCGCGATCTTCACGGCGTCGCCACTACTGCGCCGGCGGCGTCACGACGGGGGCGGGCTGCGCCACGCGCGCCTGTGACAGCCGCAATGCGAGTTCGGTGCGCATGCGTTCGGCGAGCATGGCCGCCGCGCGTTCGCGCGCGTCGTTCTGCGCCGAAACTTCGCCGAAGGCCGAGGTGGGAATGTCGTAGCTGGCGATCTGTGTGACCGCCCCGCGAAACAGCTCCACGCCCGCCGCGTCAAACAGGACGTAGTCGGCGATCAGCGTGAGGTCGGCGCGGGTGGCCGATTCATCGACACGCAGGCCGAGGGAGCCGATGCGTTCCGTGAGCGCGACTTCAAGCCGCCGGGAGGTCGCGGAGCCGCGCTCCGCCCCGAGAAGCTTGGTCAGTTCGGTCCGGAAGACATGGCCGGATTTCCCTGCGATCTCGGGAACCGTGACCGCGCCGATGACGGCGTCGCCGCCCGTGGGGGCGTACATCGGCTTGAAGCCGCAGCCGGCCAGCGCGACCAGCGCCACGGCGATCAGCAGAACCCGCATTCCGATTTCCCCTGTCGTTTGCCGTTTCGGCAGTTCGGCCTCAGCCGGCGACGACGATATTGACGATCCGGTCCGCCACCACAACCACCTTGGACACGGTCTTGCCGTCGGTGAAGGGCCGCACCGTCTCATGGGCGAGGGCGGCTTCCCGGACCGCCGCTTCCGGAGAGCCCTTCGGCACGACGATCTCGCCGCGGCGCTTGCCGTTGACCTGGACGGGCAGGGTGACGTTATTTTCCGCGACCAGACCAGGGTCGGCTGCCGGCCATGGCGCGGCGGCGAGGAAGCCTTCCTGGCCGAGCACCTGCCAGCACTCCTCGGCGAGGTGCGGCATGAACGGGCTGATGATCTGCGCGAGCAGGCGCAGCGCTTCGCCGCGCGCCCAGATGACGGCGGCGTCGGTCGCGGCGTCATGCTTGCGGATCGCGTTGACGAGTTCGTAGGCGCGCGCGACGGCGCGGTTGAAGCGGAAGCCCTCGATGTCGTCGCCCACGGCCGCGACCGCGCGGTGGGCAGTCTGGCGCAGTTCGAGCGCCGCGCCCTGATCGGCGCCGGCGGGTGGGGCATCGCCCGGTTTCGGCGCGGCCTGAGCGTGGTTCTCCACCGCCGCCCAGACGCGCCCGACAAACCGCCACGAGCCTTCGACGCCCGACGCCGTCCACTCGACATCGCGCTCCGGCGGGGAGTCCGACAGCACGAACCAGCGCGCCACGTCTGCGCCGAAGTCCGTCACGAACGCATCGAGATCGACGACGTTCTTCTTGGACTTGGACATCTTCTCGATGGCGCCGACTTCGACGGGCGCCTTCGTCGAAAGTTCGATAGCGCCAGCGGCGCTGCGCTCGACGTCTTCCGGTCCGAGCCATTTTCCCGCGGCGGACTTGTACGTCTCGTGCGTCACCATCCCTTGCGTGAAGAGGCCGGCGAAGGGTTCGCCGCTCTTCAGGTTGAGGAAGCCGCAATCCCTGAGCGCGCGCGTGAAGAAGCGCGAATAGAGCAGGTGCAGGACGGCGTGCTCGATGCCGCCGACATATTGATCGACAGGCAGCCAGTATTCCGCGAGCTTTGGATCGAACGGAACGTCCGGGTTCTTCGCGTCGGTGAAGCGCGCGAAATACCAGGAGGAATCCACGAACGTGTCGAGCGTGTCGGTCTCGCGCTCGGCCGCCTTGCCGCACTTCGGGCAGGGGACATGCTTCCATGTCGGATGGTGCGCGAGCGGATTGCCGGGTCTGTCGAAGGTCGCATCCTCCGGCAGCGTGACGGGCAGATCACCGGCCGGCACCGAAACGATGCCGCACGCCGCGCAGTGGATCACCGGGATCGGGCAGCCCCAGTAGCGCTGCCGCGAGACGCCCCAGTCGCGCAGGCGATATTGAATTGTGCCCTTGCCGAGATCGATCTTCTCCAGCTCCTCGACCGCTCGTGCAATGGCGGCTTTGGTCGAGAGACCATCGAGGAATTTCGAATTGTAGATCACGCCGTCGTCCACATAGGCGACGTCGGCGACATCATAGGTCGCGGCATCTTCGCCGGGCGGCAGCACGACGGGCTTCACCGGAAGCCCGTATTTGCGGGCGAAATCGAGATCGCGTTGATCGCCGGCGGGTGAGCCGAAAATGGCGCCAGAACCATAAGTCGAGAGCACGAAGTTCGCGGCATAGACCGGCAGCACCCAGTCCGGATCAAACGGGTGACGCACGCGCACGCCGAGATCGATGCCTTCCTTCTCGGCTTTCTCGATGTCCGCTTCCGATGTGCCGAGGCTCGCGCACTTCGCCATGAACGCCGCCACATCGGGGCGATGCGCGGCGATGGCCTTCGTCAGCGGATGGTCCGGCGCCAGGGCGAGGAAGCTCGCGCCGAACAGCGTGTCGGGGCGGGTGGTGAAGACCTCGATCGGATCGCGCGCATGGTTCGGCTCGCCGGCGGGCGAGGCGGGGAGAAAGTCCGGCGCTTCGGCAATCGGCCACCAGACGAGCGCGCCCTGGCTGCGCCCGATCCAGTTCGTCTGCATCAGACGCACCTTCTCCGGCCAGCGCTCCAGCTGCGTCAGCGCATCATTCAAATCATCCGCGTAGGCGGTGACGCGGAACGCCCATTGCTCCAGCTCGCGCTGCTCGACGACTGCGCCCGAACGCCAGCCCTTGCCATCGACGACCTGCTCGTTGGCGAGCACGGTGTTGTCGACCGGGTCCCAGTTCACTTTCGCCTTCTTGCGAAACACCAGTCCCTTTTCGAGGAAGGCGAGAAAGATCGCTTGCTGGTGCTTGTAGTAGTCCGGGTCGCAGGTGGCGATCTCGCGGTCCCAATCGATGGCGAGGCCGAGCAGCTTCAGCTGCTGCTTCATCGTCTCGATGTTCTCGCGCGTCCATTTGCCGGGATGGATGCCGCGCTCGATGGCGGCGTTTTCCGCGGGAAGCCCGAATGCGTCCCAGCCCATCGGGTGCAGGACGTTGAAGCCCTTCGCCCGCTTGTAGCGCGCGACCACGTCGCCCATCGTGTAGTTGCGCGAGTGGCCCACATGGATGCGCCCCGACGGGTAGGGGAACATCTCGAGGACGTAATATTTCGGCTTGCCCTTCGCCTCGGCCGGCGACAGAGCGCGATCAAGCCCGGCCTTGGCCCAGGCCTCGCGCCATTTGGGTTCGACTTCGCGGTGATTGTAGCGGGCCATGATCTGCTCGGCTGAAAGGGAAGGCGGCTTAGTAGAGCCAAAAGAAAAAGCGCGGAACCCGCCGACCTCGATCGTTTTGACTGGGACAGTCAAAACGTGAATCGAGGTCGCATCAACAAGTTTAGGGCGCGACCCTTCTGGGTCGCGCCCGGGGCTCCGCGCTGTTCTGATTTCGCGATGCTGACGGGTGCTATTTTTCGCCGAGCGTCGAAAGTCGCAGCTGGCGGGCGCGCGTCAGGATGGCGTTCTCGATCTGGATGGGGGTGTCGGGATCGACGGCCGCATCGACCCAGCCGTTCACGCCGTTCACCTGCTTGAACACGTTCACCTTCACGCCGTCCGCGCGCAGACGGGTGTCGAGGATGTAGACGGTCATCTTGAACCGCTCGGTCGGCGCGTTTGGGTCCGTGCGCCAGTCGGTGATGATGACGCCGCCGAACGGGTCGTTGGACGCCAGCGGCATGAAGGACAGCGTGTCCAGCGCCGCGCGCCAGAGGAATGAGTTCACGCCGATTTCATCCGCGCCCGACCTCGAGCGCGACGACTCGGTCCCACCGTCGCCCTTCGAGGCGCAGCCCGAGACCGCCGCCATCGCCGCCAGAGCCACGGCCGCCGGCCAGATATTGCGCCCGCGACGCGTCATGCGAGATCTCCCTGAAATTCGGACCCGCGCTGCGGGACGGCTGCTCATAGGTTGCTTTGTCAACTTTCGGCAACCCTTCGGCGCGCTCTATAGCATGGGCGAAACGAAGGGCTACGGGTCGGCGCTGTTGGCCGCGCAACCAGAGGGAGCACCCGATGAAGGCGAGAGTTTGGTCGGCCGCCGGGTTCATGTGGCTGGGCGGCGGGTTGGCCTTCGCTGGCGAGCCGGTCTTCGAGCGCGACGCCGCCGCCTCGATACTGGCCGGCGCCTACGATTCCAGCGCCGAGGCGGATCCCGAGGCCTTCGTCGCGCGCGCCTCGGCGTTCGGTCGCGCGGGCATCCTTTTCGACAACCAGCTCGAAGGGGGGGTTGGCCTGGGCATGGTCGCCGAACGTGACCATCCCGGGCGCGATCCCCGCGGCGGCCAGGCCGGAGATTGTCCTCCCTCAACGCCGGTTTGCCCTTCGGCCGGTCCCGAAGGGGTGCGCGGACCGGTGAGCGGCTACGCGCCGTCAGTTACGTCGGCGAGCCGCGGCGCGCGCCTTTCGCTCGAGACAGCGTATCTCTACGTCCGCGGCGGGGTCGGGGAGGCAAGCTTCGGGCGATCACGGGGCGCGGCGGCGCTTGTCGGGGTCGCGGCGCCTTCGATTTTCGTCCTTGGGGGCGTGGCGGATGCACCTGCCGACGCCACAGGCCTGGGCGTCGCCATCACCCGAAACGACCTTTCGGGCCAGTCGGCCAAGGCGCTTGTCCAGACCGAACGCATTCTGGGTTTCAAGGGCGCCGCTTCATTCACGCCGGAGCTGGAGCTCGAAGGCGTCGATCAGGGCGCCCGTCAGCGCCCCGGCGCGCCCGTGAGCCATCAGTCGGAGGAGATCATCGAGGCGGGCGTTTCCTTCGACCAAGGATTTCGAAACGGCTGGGAGGTCGCTGCGTCGGCCACCTGGGCGACCGCCGATGACGGCGGCGGAAATCCCGCGTTCGGCCGCATGGACGCCTGGAGCCTGGGCGCAACCCTGGGACGGGAAGGGTGGACCGTCGGCGTCGCCTACCTGGCGAGCGACAACGGCTGGGACGCGGGCGGACGAGGCTATCAGGCGATTTCGGTTTCGGGCGTCGTGGAGCGCGGTCCCTGGGCCTTCTCGATCGAAGGGGCGTCCGCGTCTGACGACCTTGTCTTCACGGACTTTCGGGCTGTGACCCTCGGGACACGCCGAACCATCTCCGAAAACCTCGCGATTGGCGGGGGGCTGACAGCGCGTGAGCTGCGTTCGCCCTTGGCAGCCATGGGGGACCGGTCGGAACGCCGTGAGACGGCGGCAGGCGGCTTCGTCGAACTCGCCATGGGCCTTTAACGAGTTATTCATTCCTATCGGCGCACGACTCGTCTATATACGAGACTTGGAAAAGGGGACTTTCGTGCGGGTCGGGCTCGCCATAGCTGTCATGGGTGCTGCGGTTGTCGCGACAAGCGGCGTCGCGGCGGCTCAGACACGCGCCGACCGTACGGCGGTCGCGGCGGAAGTTCCGTGGTACGAGCGGTTCACCTATAGTTCCGGCGTTTCCGAACCGCCGCCCTCGTGGAGCACGGCTAACCCGCGCGCCGCCGGTGCGCCGGTGGCGCCGACCGCTCGCTGGGGCATGACCCTCAATCTCGGCGAGCAGGAACGGCTTTCGCGCGCTGAGAGTATTTCACCGCGCGAAGAGGCCGCCGTTGGCGCCTTTTTCCGTGTGACGCCCAGCGTCCGCGTTGGTGGTCGCGTCAGTGTTGCGCCTCACCCCGTGGCTCCGGGCGCGGCGCGCCGTGTCGAAGAAGAATCCGAGGCCGGCGTGAAGCTGGAATCCGCGTTCCGGTTCTGAGCGGGCTTATTCCGTAAACAGATCGATGCCCGCCGCGCCCGCGAAACCTGAGCGGGCGAGTTCGCGCGCGCGCTCGATGGTTACGCCTCCCAGCGCGACGACGGGCGTGCGAGCGGCCCGGGCGATGCGACCGCCTTGCGCCGGACCGATTGGCATTCCAGCGGACGGGCTGCGCGAAGCATAGATCGCCGACAGCATAACAGCGTCGACTTCAACGGGAACACGTGTTGCTCCAGCGGAGTGGGCGGCGACCGTGACGATCCAGTCGGGCCGCTCCCGCTTGAGACTTGCCGCCTCTGTCGCCAGTCGCTCTGGCAAGTGCACGCCCGCTGCGTTGACCGTGCGCGCCAGCCCGGCGTCCGCGCCCACGACCAGCTTCAGGCCGCGCCGTTCACACAGGCGCTGAAGTCGACGCGCCACCGCCAGACGGTCCGGCGCGCCGAAGTGCCGGTAGACGACGGCCGATCCCGCGGGCAAGCGCGCCGCCGCGCGCCAGGGCTCCGGCGTCCGCAGCGGATCGACGAAAAACCAGAGGCCCGGCAGGTTTGCGGGCCGACGGAAAAGCGCGGCGGCGCGCCGGAGATCGCCCGTCGTCACGTGAGATCTCTTGCCGAACCGCCGCGCATGCGTTCACTCAGTCCCGTGACCATCGAACTCGACGCCATCCGCAACCGTATCGCGGACGCCGCCCGCGCGGCGTCCCGCGACCCCGCGACCATCGATCTTGTCGCCATATCAAAGCAGCAACCCGCCGCGAACGTCGAGGCCGTTCTGCGCGCGGGTCAGCGGCATTTCGGCGAGAACCGCGTGCAGGAAGCGATGGCGCGCTGGTCGGATTTCAAACCGCGATTTCCCGGCGTTCGCTTGCGGCTGGTGGGACCGCTGCAATCCAACAAGGCGCGCGAGGCGGCGGGCTTCTTCGACGCCATCGACACGCTCGATCGTCCCAAGCTCGCCGCAGCGATCGCGGATGCGGCACAGAAGGAAGGCGTGTGTCCCGATCTGCTTGTCCAGGTGAACACGGGGGAGGAGCCGCAGAAGGCGGGTGTCGCGCCAGCGGATGCGGATGCCTTCATCAATGAAGCGCTGAAAACCTACGGTCTGCCGGTGAAAGGCCTCATGTGCATTCCGCCCGTGGATGAAGAACCGGCGATGCACTTTGCGTTGCTCGCCAGGATCGCGGCGCGCAACGGGCTGTCCGAACTGTCGATGGGAATGAGCGGGGATTTCGAGACTGCGATCCGGTTCGGAGCCACCATGGTCCGCGTCGGCTCCGCGCTGTTTGGATCACGGGAAATCTAGCCGTTCGCGCTAAGCGCGATCAATCTCGACAGCGTCTCCAACGCGCACGCCTTTCAACGCAGCGCGCATGTCGGATTCCGTGACGGCGACACAGCCCTCGGTCCCGCGCCAGTCGGGTTGGGCGATGTGCCAGAAGATCGCGCTGCCCATGCCGGCGCGAACAGGCGCATCATTGTACCCGAGTACGACAACGATGTCGTAGGCGTGGTCTTCGCGCCAGAGCTGTTCGGCCGAGGCGGGGTAGGGGTGTTTCACGATGCGGTTGTAGGCGGGATCGTCCGGCGCATCGCACCATCCGTCGTCGCGCGCTATCGGCGCCACCGGAAGGGCTGTCTCGGGCATCGGTCCGCGGTCGGCGCGCCAGAGCACGCGCCGGATCGGCCATGCGCCGATCGGGGAAGCGCCGTCGCCCTCGCGCTTTTCGCTCGCCGCAATCACGCCGCCCTTGCCGAGAACGCAGCGTGTCTCGACGTCCCCGAACCTGAATCGGCCGTCGGAAGTCGCGCGCAGGATCATTCACCTCTTCCGGACGCTTCCATCCGGCCCTGTTCCGTTTGCTTCGCGCAAAGGGTACTCTGAACATTGTTGTCGGAGAACCAATGTCGCACCGCAAGTCGACGATTCTCGTCATGGATGACGATTCCGATCTTCGCGAGGAGCTTGTCGATCAGCTGTCCACGCAGGACGATCTGCGCGCGGAGGGTGTAGGAGTCGACCAGGAGGGCATGGACGCAGCGCTGGAGGGGCGCGCCGGTCTCATCCTTCTCGACGTTTCCCGTCCCGGAGCAGACGCGAAGGCTCTGTGCCGGGAGATGCGCGAAGCGGGCGTCAGTGCGCCGATCATCATGCTCACCTGCGGAACCAACGACCCATCGACGGCGTCCGCTCTGGACGCCGACGCCGTCGACTGCGTCACCAAACCCTTCAAGTTCAATGTGCTGCTGGCGCGTATCCGCACCCATCTGCGCAGCCATCAGTCCAGCGAAGATTCCACCTTCCTCATCGGTCCCTACGAGTTCCGTCCTGGCGCCAAGTGCCTTGTGGCGGGCGACGGCAAGAAGCTGCGCCTGACGGAGAAGGAGGCGTCGATCCTGCGCTATCTCTACCGGGCGGGCCCGAAGGCGACGCCGCGTGAGGAACTGCTGCGCGAAGTGTGGGGCTACAATTCCGGGGTCACGACCCACACGATCGAGACCCACATCTACCGGCTGCGCCAGAAGATCGAACCGGAGGCGACCGTGCCGAAATTGCTGATCACCGAGACTGGCGGCTACCGCCTCCAGGTGTGATCAGTCCACCGGCTTGAGGACGCCCACCTGCACCACCTTGGTGCCGCTGAGCCGGTCATGGATCGAGCGGCCGGGCCAGATCAGGGTCGAAGCGAACCAGGTCAGCGCGATGCCGATCGCCGCGGCCAGCACGCCCCTGGCGACATCATCGGGCGGATCGAGAAAGGGGCGGCCGGGAGCCCACCAGATCGCCGAGTGCGCCATTTCCCACGGCGCGAGCAGAAAGACGTTCCGGAGCAACGCGCGCCCGAAAGTGGGGTAGTGGCCGGTCTTGTCGACGACCCGCAGGCCAAGCGCAGCCTTGCCGAGCGAGTACCCCCAGCGCCACTCCGACAAGGAGAAGTAGAGCAGTATCGGCAGCGTCAGCGTGAGCAGGCCCATGCCGTGACCCGCCAGCTTGGAACTTGCGTCGGCGGTCGGCGGCGAGGCGTCGCCGAACGCGAACAGCCGCAGCCCTGAGACAAACCCGATCCACGCCACAATGACGACCGCGTTCAGCGCCCAGGCGCCCGCGCGCTGCAACGCTGTCGCGTCTTCACAATGATGGTGCGGTCCCGGGTGCGGAACGCGATCATCGGGTTCTTCCGCCGTCGCCATGCCTGCCTCCAGCGCTGGAGGCGCAACCTAGCCGAGACCGTCACGGAAGGGGAGCGCTGTCGCGCTCAGATCGAAAAGCGGGCCATGACCGGGATGTGGTCGCTCGGGCGGTCCCAGCCCCGCGGCGCACTGATGAACTCGATCCGGTCGCACCGCTCGGCGAGACCCTGCGTCGCCCAGATGTGGTCCAGCCGCCGGCCGCGGTTGGCCGTCTTCCAGTCGCCGCGATAGCTCCACCAGGAATAGAGCTTTTCAGGGTCCGGCTTCAGCACGCGCGCCACGTCCACGAAGGCGCCTGCCGCGCGGACCGCTTCCAGCCCTTCCGTTTCGACCGGCGTGTGGCTGACGACGTTCAGGAGCTGCTTGTGGCTCCAGACGTCATGCTCGCCGGGCGCGATATTCAGATCCCCGACCAGCAGCGTCGGCCGGTCTTTCGGGGCGGCGGCGTAGAAGGCTCGCATGCGGGCAAGCACTTCCAGCTTGTGGGCGAACTTGTCGTTGCCGACGGGGTCGGGCTCTTCGCCGCCCGCCGGCACATACAGGTTGTGGATCGTGATTCCCTTCACCGCCACGGCGGCCACCCGCGCTTCGGACCGCGGGCACAGCGTCGGCGCCTGGATCACCTGCAGCGGGTACTTCGACGCGATGGCGACGCCGTGAGACCCCTTCTGTCCGATGATGTTCGTGTAGCGCAGCCCCATCGCGGAGAACGCCTTGGAGGGGAACTCCTCGTTCCGGCACTTGATTTCCTGCAGGCACAGGACGTCCGGCTGATGCTCGGAAACGAAGCGGGCGATGTGGTCGGCGCGGATGCGTACGGAATTGATATTCCAGGTCGCGATGGAAATGGGAGGCATGGGATGCGGTTAGGCGACGCTTGAGGGAAAGTCACGGGATTGGTTGCCGGGAGCCTGAAATGGGGCCTGAAAAGGACCCGAAAAACGAGAGACGCCCGACCGCGGGGGGAGCGGCCGGGCGTCCTGGCGCCTGTTGAAGGCGCTCGCGCCGGGAGGGGATCGATCCGGCGCAGCCGCCGCACTGGATCCGTCAGCGGGGGGGACGACGCTGATCCAGGGGGATGAGCGACGGCTTGCCAGTAACATATAAGCCACAGGGGTGAGAAAAACAATGGCTGCGGCCGTAATATCACTTGCCTTGATGCGCCGATGGCCGGAAGGGGCCGGATTCCCCTAACGATTACCGACATTTCAGCAGCTACCGATTTTTCGGGCGCGCCATCGCATCCTGCGTGCTGGCGCGGAAGAGACGGGGGTCGAGCCTCTGTGCGCCCTGCACCTGTGACAGCGTGATTCTTGTTGTCTGCCGCTGGCCGTCGGTGATCGACCACTGGCGGAGATCGCGCGCCGCGCCGGTGAATGTGATGGTGATCTCGCCTTCCGCCTCGCCCGAGCGGTCCCGGGCGCTGACGTGCAGATCCTCGCCCCGTTGAACCACGCGGGTGATCCGGGCGTCGCGCTCGAGGTTCACGTCGCGCTTGAGCACATAGTAGAGCGGCGTCGACCGGAGGGGGATGCGTTGCACGTCCCGCATGGAACGGTCCTCGACGGCCACAATCGCGCCGTCCGCGACGATGGTCAGCGGCGAGGGCGGATCATACTCGAAACGCAGTTTGCCCGGCCGCTGCATGTAGACCCGGCCCTGCGCCTGGGACCCGTCGGGCGCGACCTGGGTGAACCGGCCCTGCACGGCGGCGATGCGGTTCAGGGCGGCGCTGGCCTCGGCAAGCGCTGCGGACCGCCGCGCGCCGCTCAGCTCTCCGGCGATGGTCGGGACAACCGGCGCGGCCGCCGCTCCGCCCTGGGCGAGGGCCGCAAGGGGCAGGCTGGCGAGGGCGGCGGACGCGGCAAGCGCCAGGACGAGCGTTTTCATGTCCGCTGATATGGGCCGGCCGCGAGGCCGAATAAAGAGCGCGATGCGGCGAAGTCCCGGCAAGAACATTCAGCCGGGGTTCACCGCAAGACGGCCCTCGGATCAGTCGTCGTTGGGCGCGGGCACGAGAATTTCACGTCGGCCGGCATGGTTGGCGCGTGAAATGACGCCGTCGATCTCCATGCGCTCGATGAGCTTGGCCGCGCGGTTGTAGCCAAGACTGAGCTTGCGCTGGAGATAGCTGGTCGAAGCCTTGCGATCACGCGCGACGATGTCGATGGCGCGATCGTAGAATTCGTCGTCGGCGCCGCCGGCGACCTCGACGAGATCGGCGGGCGTCTCGTCGGTCGCATCGGGATCGTCCGTAACGTCAGAGCGGTATTGCGGCACACCCTGCGCGCGCAGCATCTCGACGATGCGCAGCACTTCGTCGTCTTCGACGTACGGGCCGTGCAGGCGCACGATGCGTCCGCCGCCGCCCATGAACAGGCAGTCGCCCTGGCCGACGAGTTGTTCCGCGCCGGATTCGCCGATGATGATGCGGCTGTCGGTCTTCGAAGCCACCTTGTAGGACAGGCGGGTCGGGAAGTTGGCGCGGATGACGCCGGTGATGACGTCCACGGACGGACGCTGCGTCGCCATGATGACGTGGATGCCGGCGGCGCGCGCCATCTGCGCGAGGCTCTGCACTGCTGCTTCGACCTCGCGCCCCGCGGTCAGCATCAGGCTCGCCACTTCGTCGATGACGACGACGATGTGCGGCATGATGTCGAGCGGCAGTTCCTGCGTTTCGTAGATCGGCTCGCCGGAGTCCGGATTGAATCCGGCGTGCACCGTGCGCGAGAGCGTCTCGCCGCTGTCGAGCGCGGCGCGCACGCGGTCGTTGTAGCCCTGGATGTTCTTGACCGTGAATTTCTGCATGCGCCGGTAGCGCTCTTCCATCTCGCGCACGACCCACTTGAGCGCGACGACGGACTTCTTCGATTCGGTCACGACCGGCGTCAGAAGATGCGGAATCCCTTCGTAGATCGACAGTTCGATCATCTTCGGGTCGATCATGATGAAGCGGCATTCCTCCGGCGTGTGGCGGAAGAGCAGCGAGAGGATCATCGCATTGAGACCGACGGACTTGCCTGAGCCGGTGGTGCCGGCGATCAGCAGGTGCGGCATCTTTGCGAGGTCGGCGGCGAAGGGCTCGCCTTCGATCGTCTCGCCGAGCGCAAGCGGCAGCGCGCCTTGCGCGCCGACAAACGCCGTCGAGCCCATCAGCGTGCGCAGATAGACTGTTTCGCGCTTCGGGTTCGGCAGTTCGATACCGATGGCGTTGCGGCCGGAGATGACCGCGACGCGGCAGCTTTCCGCGCTCATCGAGCGCGCGATGTCTTCGGCGAGGCCGATGACGCGCGAGGATTTCACGCCCGGCGCGGGCTCGAGCTCAAACAGCGTGACCACCGGGCCGGGGCGCGCGGAGACGATGTCGCCCTGCACGCCGTAATCCGCGAGCACCGCGGCGAGACGCTTGGCCTGCGACTGCAGCGTGGCGCCGTCTGTCTGTGCGCCGCGCGGCTTGGGCGTGGCGAGCAATTCGAGGCCCGGAAGATCGAAGTCTTCCGACTGCGACCGCATCTGAAGATCGGACTGTGCAGGGCGCGGCGCGCTCTGCGCCGGTTGGCGCTGCGCCGCGGCGGCGGTGCGCGGCGGGGAGGGCGCCTCGGCGCGACGACGGATCGGGGCGGGAACGATGCGCCGCGGCGCGTCCTGTTCCGGTTGCTCCGCGGCCGGCTCGACGATGTCCTCGCTCGACTGGCGAATGACGACGGTGCGCTTCTCGCCGCCTTGCGTGATCTGGCGGTCGTAGGTTTCCCACGGCTCGGGCGCGCGTTTGAACTTGCCGGCGATGCCCAGCACCGCAGACTGCACGGCGCCGCCGGCCTTGCCGACGGCTTCGGCGGTTGAATCGACCGCCGCGGACATGTCGTCGCGCGTGACGCTGAAAGCCCAGGCAAGCGCCGTTCCGCCGCCGACCGCCGCCGTCAGCCCCGCGAACACTTCCGGCGCGGGCAGGCCGGGGAGGGAAAAGAGCGCCGTCAGCAGGCTCGCGAGGCCGTCGCCGATCATGCCGCCGAAGCCGACCTCGATGGGCCAGAAGCCGGGCGTCGGCGCCGCGGACGCCGCGCAGGCGAGCAGGGCGACCCCGCCGGCGCCGGCCAGCAGCCGCTCGCGTGCGACACCCTTGGTGATGCGCTTGCGGGCGATGCGGATGGCGCCGGCGGCGAAGATCGCGCCCAGCGCAACCGCGGACGTGGCGCCCAGGGTCTGGATGAAGAAGTCGGCGAAGACTGCGCCCGGGCCGCCGAACAGGTTCTGCGCCTTGTCGTTGGTGGCGACGTTCAGGCTCGGGTCGTCGGGGCGATAGGTCAGCACCGCGCCGAGGCCGTAGACGCCAAGCAGCATCGCGCCGATCGACAGGCCCGCGCGCTTCAGCGCGGTCTTGCCGGAAGCGGAGTTCACGTCCGGGGCGGTGGTCCCGGGGGTATAGGACAGGTCGGTCATAGGCGCGGAGCAGCTCGTCTTCTGGAGCACAAGCCGCACTCTTTGGGGGGGCCGGTAAACGAAGCGCTAACTTAAGGAATATGACTGTTTCGTAAGCGAAAAGAGCGCTGATTCCCAAGCGTCGGCGGGTCCAAAAGAAGTAGGCCGCGATCCGGAAATCGCGGCCTTCAGAGGGGAGGATCCCGCATGGCGGGCCGGTGAGCGGCCCGGGGCCATCGCCCGGGCCGCAAACGGTTGTCATCACGGGTGGTAGGCGGCCTCCCCGTGCGTCGAGATGTCGAGGCCTTCCTGTTCGGCGTCCTTGGAGGCGCGAAGCAGTCCGAGAACCCGCAGGACGAGGAAGATCACGAGGCTGCCGACGCCGGACCACGCGATGGTGACCAGCACGCCCTTGGCCTGCGCCGTCACCTGGGTGACGAGGTCATAGGCCGCCACCGGGCAGGTCGCGAGCACAGCGCCCGCGTCCGAGCAGCCGATGTAGTCGACCACGCCCGCGCCGCCCCAGGCCGGATTGACCACAAGGCCGGTGCCCAGCGCGCCGATGATGCCGCCGACGCCGTGGATGCCGAACACGTCGAGCGCGTCGTCATAGCCGAGCATGCTCTTGAGCGCCGAACAGGCGAACAGGCAGACCGGGCTGACGACGAGGCCGAGGAGAATGGCGCCCATCGGACCAGCGAAGCCGGCCGCGGGCGTCACCGCGACGAGACCCGCGACGATGCCGGACGCCAGGCCGAGAAGGCTCGGCTTGCCCTTGGTCACCCACTCCGTGAGCGTCCACGAGAAGCCCGCCGCCGCCGGGGCGAGGAACGTGTTGGCCATCGCCAGAACCGAATAGTAGTTCGACTCGAGGTTCGAGCCGGCGTTGAAGCCGAACCAGCCAAACCACAGGAGCCCCGTGCCGATGAGCGTCATCGTCAGCGAGTGGGGCGGCATGGGCTCTTTCTTGTAGCCCGTGCGCTTGCCCAGGATGATGCAGCCGACAAGCGCCGCGATGCCGGAGTTGATGTGCACGACCGTGCCGCCGGCGAAGTCGAGCGCGCCGAAGCCCCAGATCAGGCCTGATGCAATCGCGTCCGTCGGATGCGTCGCGACGGCGTCCGGTCCCGGCCACCACCAGACCATGTGCGCCATGGGATAGTAGACCAGCAGCGGCCACAGGATCGCAAACAGCACGACGCCGATGAACTTCACGCGTTCCGCAAGCCCGCCGAGGACCAGCGCGGCGGTGATGCATGCGAACGTCATCTGGAAGACGACGAACACGAGTTCGGGAATGTAGATGCCGGTGGAGAAGGTCGCGACGTTGTTGTCCGAGAGGTCCGTCACGACGCCGTCGACGACGTCGTTGAGGAAGAACCGCGACGTGCCGCCGATGAACGTATCGAGCGCGCCCGGCCCGGTCGTGAACGACAGGCTGTAGCCGACCAGCGCGTACATGATCATGCCGATCACGGTCACCGTGGAGACCTGCATCAGCACCGAGAGCATGTTCTTGGTGCGTACGAGGCCGCCGTAGAACAGCGCGAGGCCCGGAATGATCATCAGCAGCACGAGAATGCTGGAGACCATCATCCAGCCGGTGTCGGCCTTGTCGACGGTCGCTTCCGGCGCCGCAATCTCCACGACAGGCGCGGCGACTTCAGCCGGGGCCGCGGCGTCAGCGGCCGGCGGCGTGGCGGCCGCCGCTGCGGCCTCGGCCGCGGGCGGAGCCGCCGCCGGGACCTGGGCTTCGGAAGGCGCGCCCGCCAACAGCGCCAGTCCCAGCGCTGCGACGGCCGCGAAGGCGCGCACGCTGTGCAGCACTCCCTTCGGCTTCTTGTTGTCTGTTCCGTTCATCAGATGACTCCCCGCGTGGCCGCGCGACATCGATCGCCGCCCTAGTTGCGGGTCGATTGGTCCGGGTGCAGGGGACGGCGGCAAGCACTTGGCCTTGCTGGCCGGCAAGGCGGCGCCGCATTGCACAAAAAGGGGGCGCCGGCGCCACGCCGCGCCGCATCGACGGGCGCCGCCGCCGCCGGTAGGCTGCGCAAATCAGACAGTCATGGTGACCAATCATGAGCGAAACGCCCATCAACACAGAAGTCGTCATCGCCGGCGGCGGAATGGCCGGGCTGACGCTTGGTCTCGCACTCGTCCAGGCGGGCCTGGACGTCGTCGTCGCGGATACCGAAGTCCCCGAAACGCAGGTCGCGCCATCCTACGACGGGCGCGCGTGCGCGATCGCCTACGCCTCGTTCCGCATGTGGGAAGCGCTCGGTCTCGGACCGACGCTGCAGCCGCACGCGCAACGCATCGAGAAAATCCTCGTCACCGACGGGCGCGCGCGAACCGGCCCGTCCTTGCTGTCGCTCGCGTTCGACCGGCGCGAACTCGATCCGCGCCCGGACGGCGAAGCGCTCGGCTACATGCTGGAAAACCGCTGGACGCGCGTGGCGCTGAACGAGGGCGCCGCGCGCGCAAATCTCCGGCTCATCGCGCCGGCCGCAGTGGTTGCGCACAAGGCCGACGCCGGCGGCGTGACGGCGACGCTGAATGACGGCCGCACGGTGCGCGCAAGTCTGCTCGTCAGCGCGGAGGGGCGGCGCTCGTCGATACGCGCGGCCGAAGGCATCCGCACGACCGGCTGGAAATATAATCAGACGGCGGTCGTCTGCACGGTCGCGCACGAGAAGCCGCACGAAGGCGTCGCGCACGAGTACTTCCTGCCGTCCGGCCCGTTCGCGATGCTGCCGCTAACAGACAACCGCACCAACATCGTCTGGACGGAGACGCCAGAGATTTCCGATGCGCTGATGAAGATGTCTGAAGCGGATTTCCTTTCGGAGCTGCGCGTTCGCTTCGGCGACAATCTCGGCGCGCTGTCGCTCACGGGGCCGCGGTTTGCGTATCCGCTGTCGCTGCAGCTGGCGGAAAGATACGTCGCGCCGCGCGTGGCGCTGCTCGCCGATTCCGCGCACGGCGTGCATCCGATTGCGGGGCAGGGGCTGAATGTGGGCTTGCGCGATGTGGCGGCGCTCGCGGAATGCATCGTCGACGGCGCGCGCGTGGGGCTTGAACCCGGAGATGCGCAGACGCTGCAGCGCTACCAGAAATGGCGGCGCTTCGATTCCACGTCGATGGCGCTGGTGATGGACGGCTTCAACAAGGTGTTCTCGAATGACTTCACCCCGCTGCGCCATCTGCGCGGCCGCGGCTTGGCCGTGTTCGACGCGATCGCACCCGCGCGGAAGCTCTTCATGCGCGAAGCGGCGGGCGGGAGCGGGGACATGCCGAAGCTGTTGAGGGGCGAGGCGCTGGGGGTGTAAGGGTGGCGGTGTTGGTCGGGTGCTGACGTTGGGCCAGACGGGCCTGTATGCAGGTATGTCGGAGACCGAAGTGGAAAAAGGCGAAGGTACCGAACAACCAGTTCCGGACGGATGGCGATTGGCTTTGAAGCGGGTCGCCGATGCGTTCGCCGATGGACGCGTTCCAACAGGCGACGGCATCCGATCCGTCGATGAAAAAACTGTGAAAATAAACTTCGAGAATATTGAAGATTACCCGGACGCTACCGGCCCACTTAGAGACGCGTCATGGGAAACATCAATATCCGCTTGGATGGGCGGCCATTGGGAAGTCCTCGTTGATCTCAGCACCGTCAGCGGTGACCGAAGCGACCTCGTGCTGCATGCCAAGGTGTTCGATCTCGGTGACCGAGTGGAAATCGAGCCGGGCTTGATCTACGTCCCGTGAGAGGATCGCCAACGCTTGCTCCTCGCGAAAAGCAGGTACATGCGGCACTCCGCTCCTATCCAACAAATCTCCGTCATTCCGGGTTCGGCCTCCGGCCGCCCCGGAATGACGGAGATTTGTTGGGCTGGGCGCAATATTTCTACCGCACGCCGCCCAGCGCCCGCAGATAGTCCCAGCTGAAAATCCCCGTGTCATGCCCGTCGTCGAAGATGATGCGCACGGCGTAGCGGCCGACGGGCTTGGCGTCGACGACGCTGACATTGCCCTTGCCGGTCACGACGCGCTTGTTGCCGTGGCCCTGGACTTCCGCGGACGGGCTTTCGGTGCGGAGCTTCTCGAACGGGATATCGGCGGTCGCGCCGTCGTCGAAGGCGATGTGGAGAGATTTCGCTTCGCGCCGGAACACCAGTTCTACGGGCCATGTGGAGGACGCGGTCATGGCGTGAGGACCCGCGGACGACCGTCCTTCCCCGAGAGGGGAAGATGGCAGTCGCGCAGCGACTGACGGATGGGGCGGCGACTCCCAGTCAGGACAGAGCTTACCGCCCCCTCAGTCGCGGCTTCGCCGCGCCAGCTCCCCCTCGCGGGGGAGCACGGGAACTTCAGCATCTTCACTCGTCCGGCCCCAGTTCGCGTGCTTCGTCGATGCTCAGGATCAGCACGCCGCCGCGCACGGAGAAGGCGAGCCGCGCCTTGTCGCTGATCAGTTCCTGTTTCTCGCGGTCATACCGCAGCGGCTCGCGCGTCAGCGGACATACGACGACTTCCAGCAGGCGCGGATCAATGTCGTGTGCTTCGCTCATTGCAGCGTGCCTCCGCGTTGCGCGAGCGCGCCGAGTTCAAGCAGCGTGACGAGCGCAGCCGCGCGGTCGGCGAGCGTGTCGGCCTCCAGCAGCAGCTGCTTTTCGCCGGCGTCGAATGGGCAGGCCGCGCAGACGGCGTTGACCAGCATTTCCGCCGGCGCATCGGTGGCGGCTTCCCAGTCGACCTGGAATCCCTTGGCGTTCGCATAGTCGCGCAGCGCGCGCGCGAGGATTTCCTGGTCGATGGTCGCGCCGTTGTCGCGCTCGGAGAGGTCGGCGGCGAATGCGCGCCACTCCGGCGCCACCTTGCGGTAGGGCGATTTCACATTGAGTTCGCGATCGACCCGGAAACGGCACACGCCCGTGAGCGTGATGAGGTAGCGGCCGTCCTCGGTTTCCGAAAACGTCGTGATGCGGCCCGCGCAGCCCACCGCGGAAAGCGACGGCGCGTTGGCGTCATCACCGGCGCCGTGGTGGGCGGGCGCGGGCTGGATCATGCCGATCAGGCGGTCCGACCCGAGCGCGTCGTCGATCATGTTCAGATAGCGCGGCTCGAAGATGTTCAGCGGCAGCGCGCTGCGCGGGAAGAGCACGGCGCCCGTCAGCGGAAACACCGGAATGGTCACGGGCAGGTCGTCAGGCTTGCGGAATCCGAAGGACGACATCGTGAAAACCCCTCAGGAAAAGAGGATGGTCGAAAGCCGTCGCCGCCCCGCCTTGGCGATGTCCGAGGTGAGGCCCGCCGCCTCGAAGATCTTCAGCACCTGCGCGCGCGCCGCGCCCTCGTTCCAGTCGCGATCCTTCTCGACGATTGTCAGAAGTTCGTTCACCGCGCCTTCGAGATTTCCCCGCGCCGCGAGCGCGCCCGCGAGATCGAAGCGCGCGGCGTGGTCGTTCGGGTTCGCTTTCAGCGCCGCATCGAACGCAGCGGTGTCCGCGCCGGAGGGCGCAGCGCTGGCGAGCTCAAGTGCTGCGCGCAGGCTCACGACGTCGGCGTCCTTGGCTTTCTCCTCGGGGATCATCGCGAGCATGTCGCGCGCCTGCTCGATCTCGCCGGCGGCGAGGTAGCAGCGCGCGAGCCCGACGACGGCCTTGATGTTCTCCGGGTCCGCCTGCAGCACCACCGCGTAGATCTGCGCCGCGCCGCCGACATCGCCCTGCGCCAGCGCCTCGCCCGCTTCCTTGAGCGCTGCTTCCAGTTCCTCGGCGCCCGCGTCCGGCCCGGCCAGTCCCGCCAGCTTGTCGACGAACATGCGGATCTGGCTTTCCGGCACCGCGCCCATGAAGCCGTCCACCGGGCGGCCGCGATCGAACGCGAACACCGCGGGGATCGACTTCACGCCGAGCTGGCCGGCGACGCCCGGGTTTTCGTCGATGTTGATCTTGACCAGCCGCACCTTGCCCTTGGCGCCGCGCACGGCTTTTTCCAGCGCCGGCGCCAGCGTCTTGCAGGGTCCGCACCACGGCGCCCAGAAATCGACGATCACGGGATGGTCGCGCGAGGCTTCGATGACGTCGACCATGAAGGTCTGGTCGGCCCCGTCCTTCACCGGATCGTGGGAGTTGGCGCCAATGGTGTCGGGCATGGGGTCCTCAGGTGTCGCGATGCGTTGAGCGGAAGATGGGCCGGTGCGGGGGCCTATTCAACGGGGCTCGGGAGGCCGTCGGCGTCGAACCGGATGCGCTGCGGCGAATGGCCCGTAGCTTCGAGGAAGGCAAGCAGCCCGGCGGGCGAGACGGCGGTCGTCGCGTCGTTGGTCAGGGGGTGGAAGTTCACCGGATCGACATGCAGCAGGCCCTCGTCGAGCAGCAGGCCGACCCGGCCGAGCCTGTCGTTGATCAGCGCGAAGACCGTCACCGACCCCGGCGTCACCCCAAGCGCATCGAACAGGAGGTCCGGCGCGCCGAAGCTGAACCGCCCGGCCTTCATCTGCTTCGCCAGCGCATTGAGGCTGATCTTCGTCTCCGCCAGCGCGCACAGGAGAAAGAGCCGCCCGGCCTTGTCCTTCAGGAACAGGTTCTTGGTATGCCCGCCGGGCATGTCGAGCTTGATCGAGCTGCTCTCGGCCACGGTGAACACGGGCGCGTGGTCATGGGTCCGGTGCGCGACGCCGAGCTGGTCGAGCATGTCGAGGAGGTCTTGTCGCGTTGCCGCCATGGGACGCCATCGTTACACCAACACGCCATGAAACTCATGTGTTACACGGTCGAGGGTCGCGACCAGCTGCCGCCGCTCGTCCCCGGAACCACCGACCGCGCCTGGATGGACCAGTTCGGCGACCGCCATCCCTATCGCTGCCTGCCGATGGTCATCGCCAACACCACGGGTTGGGACCTTCTCTCGCCGTACAGCTTCACCGCCTGGTGGACGGGCGGGCCGGGCATGGACGACATCCAGATCCGCTCCGACGACGGCACCCCGCAGGACGTGCTCCTGCGCACCGTCACCTCGCATTTCTCGCGCGGGGTCATGACCTTTCACACCGGCTATCTGTTCCGCACGGAACCGGGCTGGGACATGTGGGTCGGCGGCTCGCCGAACCACGTGAAGGATGGAATCCAGGCGCTGACCGGCATCGTCGAGACCGAATGGCTGCCGTTCCCGTTCACGATGAACTGGCACTTCACGCGCCCCGGCTACATCTCTTTCAAGAAGGACGAGCCGTTCGCCTTCATCATGCCGGTCCCGCACAACGGCTATGAAGAGATCGAGCCGGTGGTGAAGGCGCTCGCCGACGAGCCCGAGCTCTATCGCCAGTACCAGGCGTGGGGCGAGAGCCGCACGACGTTCCTCGAAAAGCTTGCCGACAAGGACGAGGAGACGATCCAGAAGGGCTGGCAGCGCCACTACTTCAAGGGCGAGATCGTCACCGGCGACACGCGGCCCGAGGGCCACGCGCACGTGAACCGCCGCCGCATGATGGCGCCGCGGCCGGCGAAGGAAGGGGAGTAGGGAACAGCAACCAAAGCTCGTCAGCAGTTGCTGAAACAAAAAAGGCGGCACCGAAGCGCCGCCTTGTGTTTGCAAGCTGGAAGTAAGCCCTCAACCGCCGGAACCGCCGTCACCGGAACCCACAAACTTGATCATATCACCCTCCTTGGTGTCTGCCGTTTCGGCAGAGGATCGAACGTAGTTCTTTTTACAGCCCAGACAATGAACCGCGCCTTACCAGCGAGAACGAATCACACGTTACTCCCCGGTCAGGCGATTTCGCAGCAAAATTTAGACCAACCGCGCTATCCGCCCGGCCGGTCGATCATTTCTTCAGCGGAATGAACGGATACACCATCCGACTCGCTTCCGCTATCGTCTTCTTCGGTTCTCCACCAAAGGACAACGCTGTCGTGGGGCAGCATCGGCTCGTCGATATGCCACTCGCCGGCGCTCTTTTCGGGGTTGATGTAGACTTGAACAGCGTCGCTGGCCGTCAGTGCTCGGACACCTATGATGAGGCCCGGAACATTGGAATTGGCCATTAGCCTCACTTTTTCTGTGGGATAAAAACTTCCCCATATCTCGTTATCTGAGCGCTCTTTGATCATTCGGTTTTCGATGAATATGTCGACCGACCCACCCGGCTCCAATTCCACTTGATATTTGCAAACACTGTAAAAAGAGTCCCGGTCGGACGTCATTTGCGCGATTTCTATTTCCGAATATTTGCGATCGAACTTGTCTGACTTGATGTTTAACTTGGTTACCTTGTTGAATGACTTCAGCTTTCCGGAACGAATGGCATACGCATAGCTCAACGGAAATGGTTTCTTTCTTCCCGAAATATTTCTAAATGTATATCGAGAGCGACTTGTCAAAATGACGAATCTATCTTGTCGGACGCCCAGTTCATGGGAAAGTATAGAGGTCATGGAATCTATGGTATATGTAACTTCGATGAATTCTCGAACCAGTTCGGCGCGAAGCGCGACGTCGAATACCTTTTTTGAGTAATTTTTGCTATGAGATAGCTCTAAAACCGCCTTGAAGACATCGTCAGCTATTTGTTTGCGCAGAATATCTGCCGCTCTCCGGTCTCGACTCTTCGACTCGCGCTCGATTCCGTTCGCGACAATCCACGCAATGAAAAAAGCGTTGGCAAGCTCAAGTAAGAGCTTAATGGGCAATTCCCAGTTGAGGACGTTGGACTTCCCGCCATGTTGATCTAGAGCCGTCGTTACCAGTGGGTGCTCAATGAAGACGGCAAGCAGAAAGCAAATGACTGCAATAAAAAGTAAGCGGTGACGCTCCCGCCTCAAGAAAAGGGCAACACCCCGAAGTCGCGAACTTTCTTCTCGACCTTCAGCGGCAGGCGGCACCGCGATCTCTTCGGTCAAAGACATGATCCCATCATCCCCCACAACATTCGATTAGATAGGTCAACGCGGCGATCGACTCTCGTCAAGGCAACCGGAGAGATCGGACGAGATTTGCGCTCGACAAACTAAACAGCTCGACCGCTGGCCAAGCCGCCTTGCATTCAACCCGACCCTCTGCCATACCGCCGCCCTTCCTGCGGCCACCAAAGGCCGTCAGGTACCCACGGATGCGGGCGTAGC
>CAZGYQ010000033.1:0-31317 GCA_964530695.1 uncultured Caulobacteraceae bacterium | reverse complement strand
CGATCAATCTGGCACAGCCGCAAGACACAGGAACCCAGGGGACTGGGCTCAAGTGCTTCGACCGGTGCGTTCGTTCCACGCTTGAACCCCTGGGTTCCGGGTTCGGCCTCCGGCCGCCCCGGAATGACTGAGCCTAGCGGGCGGAGCGATGAGCGTGTCTCTTGCTCACCGGGAGCCGACATCAGAAATACGAAGGCATCGCGGGAGGGAGCGCGCCGCCTCCGGCGGCGCATGGACTGTCGCGTCAAGCGCTACGGGGGTGCGCGGCCGGCGGCCGCGCGCTCCGCACTTCACCGTTGGCGGATGTCTTCTTCGGGCCCACAACGCGACTGACCCGCGATCGCCCGTGAGCGTCCGTCTTGCGCCGAACCTGCTGGCGCCCACCCCGTCGCCTCATCCCGCACGCGAGCGCCCTTGGCCTCCACCCCGGCGCGGGCCATAAGGCGCGCCATGTTGCGTTTCGGACTGCTTCTCGCCGCCGGGGTCTTCGTCCTCGACCAGGCCTCGAAATACTGGGTGCTGGAAGCGCTCAGGTTCAGCCCGCCGGGGTGCCTTGAAACCCATTTCGGCTGCCGCAAGATCGAGATTTCCTCGATCTTCGATCTGACGATGGTCTGGAACTATGGCGTCAGCTTCGGAATGCTGAAGGCCGGAGACGGGATCGCCCGTTGGGCGCTGGCTGGGCTCTCACTCGGGATCGCCGGCTTCTTCGTCTGGTGGATGCGCACGGCGACGCGGCGGTTGACCGGCTGGGCGCTGGGGCTCGTCGTCGGCGGCGCGCTCGGCAACGTGGTCGACCGCATCCGATTCGGGGCGGTGGCGGACTTCCTGGACTTCTCCGGGCTCTTCTTTCCCTGGGTATTCAACGTGGCGGATGCGGCCATCACGGTCGGCGCGGCCTTGCTGGCGCTCGATTTTCTCCGCAACGGGGAAGAAAAGCAGCCGACAAAGGCACCCGGCTGAGCGGGCGCCTTGGCGCTGCCTGAATTCAGCGGTTATGAAGCGATCAAACAAAGCGGAGGCCCGTGGGCAATGCAGAAGACAATGACCCTTGTGGCGGTGGCGGCGGCGTGCGTCGCGGTGACGGGCTGCGGGAGCGGCTTCCGGCAGGCGATGGGCGTGGAGAAGGTGGCGCCGGATGAATTCCGGGTCGTGACCCGCGCGCCCCTCGTGGTGCCGCCGGATTATGCGCTGCGTCCCCCGCGTCCGGGCGATCCGCGTCCCCAGGAGCTGCGCCCCGACGGGCAGGCTCGTGCGGCCGTGTTCGGCCAGGATGTCGGCGCCGAAGCGACGCCGGGCGAACGGGCGCTGGTCTCCCACGCCGGCGCCGATGCGGTCGATCCCGCCATCCGCGCGCAGGTCGATCTTGAGGGCGCGGCCCTGGTGCGCAAGCCCGAAGGCTTCTCCGATCAGGTGCTCGGCTTCCAGGGCTCTGCGGCGCCGGCCGCGGCCAACCTCACCGAGGAGCAGCGCCTCGCCAACGCCGAGACTGTCCGGCGCGCCACCGGCGGCGCGACCGTGGTGATCGAACGCCGCGAAGGCGAGCAACGCCCGAAGCTTCCCGGCCTCTGAGCCCAAAGGTCCTACTCGGATAAAAACGCGCAGGCTTCCGGGCCTGCGCGTTTTGCGTTCGTGCTATCGTGGCGACTCGATGACGATCCGCCGCCTGCCCCCCGAAGCCGTGAACCGCATCGCCGCCGGCGAGGTGGTCGAGCGCCCCGCCGCGGCGGTGAAGGAGCTTGTCGAGAACGCGCTCGACGCCGGCGCCACGCGCATCCGCATCGCCATCGAACGCGGCGGGCTTTCCGCCATCGTCATCGAGGATGACGGCGCGGGCATTCCCGCCGACGAACTGCCGATCGCTGTGGAGCGGCACGCGACATCTAAGCTCGTGGCCGAAGCGGACGGCGCGGTCGATCTGCTCAATATCTCCACCATGGGCTTTCGCGGGGAGGCGCTGCCTTCCATCGGCGCGGTCGCGCGGCTGACGATCACGTCGCGCGCGAAGGGCGCGCAGGATGCGTTCGAGATCAACGTGGAGGGCGGCGCGATGGGGCCGGTGCGTCCCGCGTCGTTCGTCCATCCGCACGGCGCGCGCGTCGAGGTGCGCGATCTCTTCTACGCGACGCCCGCGCGTCTGAAGTTCATGAAATCCGAGCGCACGGAAAGCATGGCGATCACCGATGTCGTGAAGCGCCTCGCCATGGCGCGCGCGGACGTCGCGTTCACGCTGGAGAGCGACGGCCGCACGACCATGCGCCTGCAGCAGGAGGAGGATGCGTCGTTCGAGGGCCGTCGTCGCCGGCTCGCGGCCATCCTTGGCGCCGACTTCGCGCCGAACTCACTCGAACTCGATCAGCTGCGCGGTGAGGCAAGGCTTACAGGCTTTGCTGGCTTACCCACGCTGCATCGCGGCACGCGCGATCACCAGCATCTCTTCGTCAACGGCCGCCCGGTGAAGGACAAGCTGATCGTCGGCGCCGTGCGCGCGGCGTACCAGGATCTGCTCGCGCGAGATCGTCATCCGGTGGTGGCGCTGTTCATCGACCTGCCGCCGGAAGAGGTGGACGTGAACGTCCATCCGGCGAAGACCGAGGTGCGCTTCCGCGACGCAGGGCAGATGCGCGGGCTCATCATCGGCGCGCTGACGCATGCGCTCGCGGGCGCGGGCCATCGCGCGTCGACGACGACGGCGGGCGCGGCGCTCGGCGCGTTCAAGCCGGGGTACGGGGGATATGCGCCGCCGAGCCAGGGAACGCTGCGCGCCCAATATCCTTTTGGGGGTGTTGCAGAACAATCCGTCGCGCCGGACTTTTCGTGGCCGAGCGGACGGGTGGAGGCCTCCGGGAGCGCCGGCTTCCAGTCGGCAACGACGCAGGAAGGCCCGCTGGAAGCCGGAGGTCCTGATTACCCCCTCGGCGCCGCGCGCGCGCAGGTCCACGAAACCTACATCGTCGCGCAGACGGCCGACGGCCTCGTCATTGTCGACCAGCACGCCGCCCACGAACGGCTCGTCTACGAGAAGATGAAGGCCGCGCTCGCCAACGGCGGCGTGAAGCGGCAGGCGCTGCTCATCCCCGACATCGTCGATCTCGATCCCGCCGAGACCGACGCGCTGCTGGCGCGCGCGGAGGAACTCGCCGAACTCGGCCTCGTGATCGAGCCGTTCGGCGTCGGCGCGGTGGCGGTCCGTGAGACCCCGGCGCTGCTCGGGCAGATCGACGCGAAGGGCATGCTCCGCGATCTCGCCGACGACATCGCGGAACTCGGCGCGGCGCACGCGCTGAAGGAGCGGCTGGAGGAAGTCTGCTCGTCCATGGCGTGCCGCGGCTCTGTGCGGGCAGGGCGGCGGCTCACGGGGGACGAGATGAACGCGCTCCTGCGCCAGATGGAGGCCACGCCCCATTCCGGTCAGTGCAACCACGGCCGCCCGACCTATGTGGAGCTCAAGCTCGCCGACATCGAGAAGCTGTTCGGGCGGCGGTAGCCCATCGGCGGGAACGAAATGCCCTTGCCAGATATTGCGCGGGGGGCGATGCTTCCGCAAAAGATGACGCCTGCGTCAGCAAGATGAATCGGGAGAGAGCGATGAGCGACGGCATGCACGGCCCGGCGGCGGATCCCTGGAAGATGCCGCTTGAGGACATCAACGTCGCGGATCCGGAGCTTTTCCGCACGGATTCCCACTGGGCCTATTTCGAACGTCTCCGGAAGGAGGACCCGGTCCACTATTACGCCGGCGGCACGCTCGAAAGCGGCGACGAGATCGGCCCGTACTGGTCGATCACCAAGTACAACGACATCATGGCCGTGGACACCAACCACCAGGCCTTCTCCTCGGATGCGTTCCGGGGCGGGATCACCCTGCGCAACTTCGACGAGGACTTCGTCCTGCCGATGTTCATCGCCATGGATCCGCCCAAGCACGACGCGCAGCGCAAGGTCGTTTCGCCCATCGTCGCGCCGGACAACCTCGCCAGGCTCGAGAGCGTCATTCGCGAGCGCGCGGGCAAGTTGCTCGACAGTGTGCCTCGCAACGAAGTGTTCGACTGGGTCGATGCGATCTCGATCGAACTGACCACGCAGATGCTGGCCACGCTGTTCGGTTTCCCGTGGGAAGAGCGGCGCAAGCTGACCCGCTGGTCCGACATCGCGACCACCATGCCCCGGCCCGGCGGCCTGGTGGAGACCGAGGACGAGCGGCGCGCGGTCCTCCTGGAATGCCTCGAATATTTCACCAATCTCTGGAATGAGCGGGTGAACTCCACGACCCCCGGCAACGATCTCATCACCATGCTGGCGCACGGGGAATCGACGCGGAACATGGAGCCGATGGAATATCTCGGCAACATCATCCTGCTGATCGTCGGCGGCAACGACACGACGCGCAATTCGATCAGCGGCGGCCTCTACGCGCTCAACAAGTTCCCGGACCAGTACGACAAGCTGATCGCGAACCCGTCGATCATCCCGAACATGGTGTCGGAGATCATCCGCTGGCAGACGCCGCTCGCCTACATGCGCCGCACGGCGGTCGAGGACGTGAAGCTGCGCGACAAGACCATCCGCGCCGGCGACAAGGTCGCCATGTGGTACGTCTCGGGCAACCGCGACGAAGAGGTGATCGAAAATCCCAACCAGCTGATCATCGACCGTCCCAATTCGCGCCGCCACCTCTCGTTCGGCTTCGGCATCCACCGCTGCGTCGGCAACCGGCTCGCGGAAATGCAGCTGCGCATCGTGTGGGAGGAAATCCTCAAGCGCTTCAAGCGCATCGAGGTGGTGGAGGAGCCGCGCCGCGTCAACAACTCCTTCGTGAAGGGCTACGAGGAAATGAAGGTGCGCGTGGTCGCGTAAGCCCACGTGGATGGCGGAAGGCGCCGCCCACTTTCCCTCGCCCGCCTGCACGGTCGAAGCCGTTTCGGCGCGGCGAAGGCCCGTCACGCTGACGCGCGCCATCCACTCCCGCAAGCGGGCCAGGGCTGAAGGTGCGAGGCTGATCGCGCGCGGCCCCGCAACAATGCGGAATGGATTTCGCCCATCCCCGGGTCGCCGCGCGGCCTTCCGGTGCGCGTCTGAAGACGCGCGGTCCTGCCCGCGGCAGTCGCGCCGCTCAGATCCGCGCCATCACCGTGCGCGTCATCAGCGTCATCACCAGATCGCCGGCCTGGTTCAGCACGTCGTGCTGCGTGATCAATATTCCGCGGCTTTCGTTGATCGGCTGCTTCGACATGAAGGTGATCTTCATGGTGAGCGTGTCGCCGGCGTGGGCGGTCTTGTACCAGCGGATGGCGTCCTGCCCGAGGCGCGCGAGCACGGGCCAGTCCTTCGTCTCCTCCCACAGCATCCGCGACCACAGCGCAAAGACATGCGCCTGCGCCGCGGGCGGGCTCTGGGAATTGTCGCCGTCGGCGTTGAGCGGCAGGTACGGCGCAAAACGCTGCTGGAAAAGGGCGAGGTCCTCGGCGTCCACGGCCGCGGCGCCGAACTGGTGCACGTACCCGACCGGAATGTCGTCGAAGTACCAGCTCTGCCCCCTGATGCGATCCCCCGGTCGTGTCATGCAGACGGCTCCGGGGACACGCCCACAAGGAGCTTGCCGTCGTGCTTGCCGTTGAAGAGGAGCTTCACGGCGTTCGCGGCGTTCTCAAGGCCCGGCTCCACATGAACCTTGTACCTGATCTTGCCCTCCAGCACCCACTGCGCGAGTTCCATCGAAGCCTTCTCGAATTCGCTCATGTAGTCGATGACGATGAAACCCTTCACGAGAATGCGCTTCATCAATATCTGCTGGAAGTTCGACGGGCCCTTGCGTTCGCCGGTGTCGTTGTAGGTCGAGATCAGGCCGCAGAGCGGCATGCGCGAAAAGTTGTTCATCCGCGCGAGGATCGCGTCCATGATCTCGCCGCCGACATTCTCGAAGTTCACGTCGATGCCGTTCGGGCAATGCTTGTCGAGGGCGGCCCCCACATCTTCGTTCTTGTAGTCGATCGCCGCATCGAACCCGAGATCGTCCTTGATCCAGCGGCACTTCTGCGCCCCGCCGGCGATGCCGACGACCCGCGCGCCTTTCAGCTTGGCGATCTGTCCGACAATGGAGCCCACCGCGCCCGCCGCCGCAGAGACGACAACGGTCTCGCCCGCCTTCGGCTTGCCGATGTCGAGCAGTCCGAAATACGCCGTCCAGCCCGTGAGCCCGACCACGGACATGAACGCCGTCACGGGCAGCCCGGGAATCTTCGGGATCTGGCGCACCATCCCGCCGGGCGTGAGGTGCCAGTCCTGCCAGCCGCCGATCATCGGCGCGACGATGGCGCCGACCGGCACGTTGGGATCCTTCGATTCCTCCACCACGCCGACGGCGCCGCCACGCATCACATCGCCGATCTCCACCGGCGGCATGTACTGGTCCATGTCGCTCATCCAGATGCGGTTCGTCGGATCGAGCGAGAGATAGAGCGTGCGCACCAGCACATGGCCGTCGGGCGTGGGCGGCAGGGGCGTCTCGACGAAGGCGAGGTCGCCGTCGGCGATGTCGCCCTCCGGGCGGCGCTTCAATATCCACTGCCTGTTCATGCGCGCCATGGCCGGTCTCCGTTTGTTCGGGAGACTGTCGCAAACGGCTCCGGTCCTGTCGAGCGGCCGGCGGGGGCTGTAACCGGACGTCGCGCCCGGGCGAACGGGCTTGGCGGGGCGGGCGCGGGGCGCGTATGTCGCCGCACCGATGGCAGCCCCGGCGAGGTCATGAGTCTGCGCGCGTTCCTGTTCTCCGTCCTCGCCCTTTTCGCGGCGGGCGCGGCGCATGCGCAGACGGTGCGCACGCAGAATGTCGAGACGGAACTGGTCTCTTCCCGTGCGGCGGTCGCGCCGGGCGAGACCGTGACGCTCGTGCTGCGGCAGAAGATCCGCGCCGGCTGGCACACCTACTGGGTCAATCCCGGCGATTCCGGCGAGCCGACGCGGCTCGCATGGACGCTGCCCCCGGGCTTTTCCGCCGGGCCGCTGCTGCACCCCGCGCCGCGCATTGAGCGCCTCGGGCCGGTCACCACCTATGTGCATGAAGGCGAGGTGCTCTATCCGATCGCCGTGGAGGTTCCCGCAAGCGGGCGCGTCGGCGCCGACGCATCGCTCTCGGTGAAGGCGAACTGGCTAGTGTGCGACGAGATCTGCATCCCCGAGGAGGGCGTGCTGGAACTCTCTCTGCCGGTGCGCGAGGAAGGCCGCGACGACGCCCGCGGCGCACGGCTTGCGCGCGAAGCCGTCGACGCACTCCCCGAGGCGATGACGCCGCTCGGCTTCGACTTCGAGGCCGGCGACGAGATCGAGGTTTCGTTTCCCCGCAAGGGTGCGCCGGACAACGCGATCTCCACCGCCGTCGCTGGCGGGCGTCTGCGCAACCCGGCATATTTTCCCTACGCGCAATCGCTGATTGACCACGCCGCGCCGCAGAAGGCCGAGATCGGCGAGGGCGTCGTCAAGTTCGAGCTCGCGCCATCGCTGTCCTTCAACAGGGTCGATGCGAAGGGCGAGGGGCTTCTCGTCGCCGAGATCAACGAAGGCGGGCGCTGGACAAAGCGGGCCTTCATGTTCGGCGCGCCGCCCGGCGAAGGGCCGCTGCCTGCTCCGGTCGCCGCGCGCTGGGCGGGCGAGGCGCCGCTGAACAGCGCGCCGCCGGAGGTGCAGCGCAGCGCCGGCGCCATCAACCTCATCTACTACATCCTTTCGGCCTTCATCGGCGGCCTCATCCTCAATGTGATGCCGTGCGTGTTCCCGGTCCTGTCGATCAAGGCCTTGTCGTTTGCAGGCGGCGCCCATGACGGCCGCGCGAAACGTCACGGCCTCCTGTTCCTTGCCGGCGTGATGGCGACATTCATGTCGCTCGCGATCGCGCTGATCGTGCTGAAGAGCGCGGGGCTTGCTGCGGGCTGGGGCTTCCAGTTGCAGGAACCCGCGCTGATCGGCGTGCTGGCGATCCTCTTCTTCGCCATCGGTCTCAACCTGATCGGCGCGTTCGATATCGGCGGATTGGCGCAGAACCTCGGCGCGGGCGTCGTGTCGAAGGGCGGCGATGTCGGCGCGTTCGCGACCGGCGCGCTTGCCGTCGTGGCGGCGACGCCGTGCACCGCGCCGTTCATGGCCGGCGCGCTCGGCTGGGCGGCGACGCAACCGCCTGCCGCATCGCTGGCGGTGTTCGCCGGGCTCGGTCTCGGATTCGCGGCGCCGTTCACCGCGCTCTCCTTCGCGCCGGGTCTGCAGAAGCTGATGCCGAAGCCCGGTGCGTGGATGGACCGTGCGAAACAGTTTCTCGCATTTCCTATGTTCGCCGCCGCCGTATGGCTCGTCTGGGTGCTGTCGGTGCAGACGGGCGCGACCGGCACGCTGGCGCTGCTCTCGCTGTTCGTCGCGCTCGCCTTCGCGATCTGGGCATGGCGTCTCGGCGCGCTGTGGCGGGTGATCGCGGCGATCGTCGTGCTGGGGATCGCCGCCGTCGCCTGGCGGCCGATGACGACGGTCGTCTCGGCTGCGGCGCCGGCCAAGTCCGCGATGGCGGGCGTCGAAGTCTGGAGCGCCGGGCGCGTCGCCGAACTGCGCGCCGCAAACACGCCGGTGTTCGTGAACTTCACCGCCGCGTGGTGCGTGACCTGCAAGGCCAATGAGATCGTCGCGCTCTCGCGGCCCGGCGTGAAGCAGGCCTTCGCCGATCGCGGCGTCGCCTACCTCAAGGGTGACTGGACCGCGCGCGACCCCGCCATCGCCGTCGAGCTCGCCGCCCATGGGCGCTCGGGCGTGCCGCTCTATCTCTATTACGCGCCCGGCGCTGCCGAGCCCCGGGTGCTGCCGCAGATCCTGACCGAGCGCATCGTTACGGAAGCCGTCGGCGCGCCGCCCGCGCCATAGCGCCTCCCGGGAGCCCGGCGCCGTTGCCGGGAGGCCGGGCTTCCGGTACCCACGGGCGTTCCATGACCGATTTCAAACCCAAAGCCCGCCGTCCGCGCGGATTCGTCGACCGGCGCGGCCGGACGCTCGCGCGCGAGCGCGAGATCGTCGAGAAGGTGCTCGGCGTCTACGAGGCGTGGGGCTTCGAGCGCCTCGAGACCTCGGCGTTCGAGTACGCCGATGCGCTCGGCAAGTTCCTGCCCGACCAGGACCGCCCCAACGAAGGCGTGTTCGCGCTCACCGACGACGACGAGCAGTGGATGGCGCTGCGCTACGATCTCACCGCGCCGCTCGCGCGCTTCGTGGCCGAGAATTACGACGCGCTGCCGAAGCCCTATCGGCGCTGCGCGGCGGGGCCTGTCTGGCGCAACGAAAAGCCGGGGCCGGGGAGATTCCGCGAGTTCTGGCAGTGCGATGCGGATACCGTGGGCGCGGCGAGCCCGGCGGCGGACGCAGAGATGATCGCGATGGCCTGCGCTGCGATAAGGTCGGCCACGGATGGGCAGTTCGGCTTCACGATCCGAGTGAATACTCGAAAACTATTGGACTCGGTCTTGGAAGACATCGGACTTCCAACATCTGATCCTCGCCGATTGATTGTGCTTCGCGCGATCGACAAAATTGACCGCCTTAAAGCTGAGGGCGTTTCGGCCCTGCTGGGCGAGGGTCGGAAAGATGAGTCCGGCGACTTTACGCGAGGCGCCGGCCTCGATTCCGCCTCGATCAACAAGGTGATCGGGTTCATTTCCCCCAGCCTCTCATCTCGCGAACAAACGCTGAGCGGCTTGAAAGAGTTCGTTGGGGGAGATTTGGGGCAAGCGGGCTTGGCAGAGCTTTCCGCTATAAATGAAGGCCTCGATGCTATGGGCGTCGGAGCCGAGGTCACTTTCGATACCTCTGTGGTGCGCGGGCTTGAATACTACACTGGGGCTGTCTTCGAGGCCGAACTAATGCTCGTCGGCGACGATAGTGTCTCGTACGGCTCTGTCGGCGGGGGCGGGCGGTATGACGATCTCGTCTCGCGTTTCAAGGGAACGCCGATTCCGGCGACGGGTTTCTCGGTCGGCGTGTCGCGGCTCGCGGCGGCGCTGACGGCGCAGGAGGACGCGCTGGCGAGCGACGGGCCTGTCGTGGTGCTGCCGTTCGATGCGGCGGGCATGGGCCAATGCATGCAGATCGCGGCGGAGTTGCGCGCGGCGTTCGCGCAACGCGGCATCAAGCGCGGCGCGGAAGTCTATCTCGGTGGTGCCAAACAGAAAGCGCAGCTCAAGTACGCCGACAAGCGCGGCGCGCCGGCGGCGGTGATCGTCGGCGGCGACGAGCTCGCCAACAACACGGTCTCGATCAAGAACCTCCGCCTCGGCGCCGAACTGGCGGCGAAAGCGGAAGATCGCGAGGCGTGGACGAAGGCGCGCGACGAAGTGCAGGTCACCGCGCCGCGCAGCGAGTGCGTCGCGCGCGTGCTGGCGATCCTCGCGGCGAACTAGGAGGCGATGATGAAGCGTTTCATGCTTGCGGTCGCGGCGGTCCTCTGCGCGGCGTTTCCCGCCCACGCGGAGGTGGTCAGCAGCGCGCCGAACGGCTTCGTCTCGCGCCACGTGGTCATCGTGCCGATCTCGCCCGCCGCTGCATTTGAACGCTTTGTGCGCATCCAGAGCTGGTGGGATGGCGCGCACTCCTACTCGGGCGACGCGCGCAACCTGTCGATCAAGGCGCGTCCCGGCGGCGCGTGGATCGAACGGCTCCCGAACGGCGGCTTCGTCGAGCACATGCGCGTCATCAACGCCCAGCGCGGCAAGACGCTGCGCTTCGACGGCGGTCTCGGGCCATTGCAGGACATGCCGGTGCGCGGCGTCATGGATGTGACGTTCGCTGCCGAAGGCGTCGGCGCAAGAGTGACGATGACATATGCAGTGGGCGGGTATTTCGCGAACGGGACGACGCAACTCGCGCCGGGCGTCGACATGGTGCTGGGGCAGGCGATGGCGCGCTACGCACAGGCGCCGGACAGATGACGCACGACGCCGCGCAGGCGATCCGCGATGCGGCGTCGGCGCTCGCCACGCGCTGGATCGATCCCCCGGTACTGCAGCCGGCGGGGCTCTATCTCGAGCTCGCGGGCGAGGACATACGCGCGCGCGCCTACATGCTCGCCGGCGACGACGATGCGGCCTTCTGCCTGCGCCCTGACATGACAGCGCCCGCGGTGCGCGAGGCGTTGCGCGACGGCGACTGGCGCGCGCCCTTCGGCGTCGCCTACGACGGACTCGTCTTCCGTCGCCAGATCGACGGCGCGAAGGAAACGGAATTCCGCCAGATCGGCGCGGAGATTTTCGCGCCCGCGGCGGATGTCGCGAAACGCGAAGCCGATGTGACGATTGCCGCACTCGATGCCTGCAGTGCGGCCGGCGTGGAGCCGCGCGTGCGTTTGGGGGATGTCGGCGTGTTCGAGGCGCTGGTGGAGGCGTGCGCGCTGCCGGAATCGTGGTCGCGCCGGGTGAAGCGCGCGTTCTCGCGTCCGGGCGGCCTCGCGACGGTGCTGCGCGAAGCGGCGTCGCCGCCGGCGCCGGAGGAAAGCGTGCTGGGCGAAGCGCTCGCCGCGCTGCCGGACGATCGCGCGGAAGCGGTGGTCGAGGAATTGCTGGCGGATGCGCGCATCGTGCTCGTGGGCGGGCGCACGGTCGCCGAGATCGCTGCACGGTTGCGCGAGAAGGGGCGTTCTCTGCACGCGCCGCGCGCGGATGCGGACGCGCTGAAACTGATCGCCGACATGACCGCCATCGAGGCCGCGCCGGACGCCGCGTTCGATGCGCTGCGTACGGCGGCGAAGAGCAAGGCGATGCAGAACGCCGCGCCGTTTCTGGCGGCGCTGGAACGTGCGGCCGCGCGCTGGACGTCGGTCGCCCGCGACAGGAAACCGGAGGCGACCTTCTCCGCCGGCTTCGGTCGTGGCCTCGCCTACTACGACGGCTTCGTCTTCGAACTTGAGGCGCCCACACTCGGCGCCCGCGCGAGCCTCGGCGGCGGCGGACGCTATGACGGCCTGCTGCATCGCATCGCGGCCTCCCAGGGCGGCGGGCCGAAATCGCCGGCAAACTGGGGCGCGGCGGGCTTTGCCCTGCGTCCCGCGCGCATCGCGGAGGCGGCCCGATGAGCGCGCTCACGATCGGCGTGCCGTCCAAGGGGCGGTTGCAGGAACAGACGCTCGCCTTCTTCGCCGATTGCGGCCTCGCGATCTCGCAGGACGGCGGCAAGCGCGGCTACGCGGCGCGGATGGCCGGGCAGGCGAACGTCGAGGTGCGGCTCCTTTCGGCGGGCGACATCACGGCGGCGCTGCGCGACGGCGACATCCACGTGGGTGTCACCGGCGAGGATCTGTTGCGCGAACTCGGCGCGGGTTTCCAGCGCATCATCATGGTCAAGCCGCTCGGGTTCGGGCGGGCCGATCTCGTCGTCGCCGCGCCGGCGGCGTGGCTCGACGTGACGACGATGGCGGATCTCGACGAGGTCAGCGCCGCAATGCGCGCGCGCACCGGCAAGCGGCTGCGCGTCGCCACGAAATACCTGAAGCAGACGCACGCCTTCCTCGACCACCGCGGCGTCGATGACTACCGGATCGTGGAAAGCCTCGGGGCCACCGAAGGCGCGCCCGCCGCGGGCGTGGCGGACGTCATCGTCGACATCACCACCACCGGCGCGACACTGTCGGCCAATCACCTCAAGACGCTTTCGGACGGCCTGATCCTGAAGAGTCAAGCACAGCTCGCCGCCAGCCGCGCCGCCACGTGGACCCCCGAGGCCCGCGCGGTGTTCGCCGCGATCCTTGACCAGATCGAGGCCCGCGAGCAGGGCCGGGCGCTGAAGCTCGTCCGGGCGGCGGTGGGCGGCGCAACGGCCGAAGCGCTGCAGGCGCTGGTCGTGCGCATGGGCGGACGCCTCGCGAGCGAGTCCGAGCCGGGGCTTTTCGCCTTCTATTGCCCCGCCGAACGGGCCCCCGAAGCGAGCGCGGCGGCGGCGGCGCTGGGCGCGGGGCCAGTGGGGGTGTTCGGCTCGGACTACGTGTTCGAGCGAACCGGCGCCCTCAGCCGGCGATTCTCACAGGATATCGACCTGGGGTGACCCTTAATTGGGCGCCCACGCACATAAAAGCGTCACAGGGGATTGACTCAGGGCGGGCGATCTTGGCACTCATAGTGCGCGTTTCGGGGAGGAGACGCCTCCAGCCGCGCAGACGGCGGACGCACTCGACACACAAAAAAACTGGGCCGCTGCGCCGATGGCGCGGCGGCCCTTGTCGTTTGGGGTCCCTCCCGGATTTTGAACGCCGTTGACCCAACGCGACCTCTTCCGGTCCCGGCGCCGACCGCTATGGTGAACGCAAATGAGCGTCGCGGAACAGCGACCATTCGCGTTGGAGGAAACGGCATGAAGCGCATTGGCGCACTCGCGACGATCATCGCCGCAACTCTTCTCGTCGGTTGCGGCCCGAAGGGGCCCGCCGCCGTCGACGCCAAGCGCATCGAACGCGCCGCCGCCGGCGAATGGCTCAGCTACGGGCGCGGCTACGATGAGCAGCGCTTCAGCCCGCTCGACAAGGTGAACCGGGAAAACGTCGGCACGCTCGGTCTTGCCTGGTACGCCGAGTTCGACACCGACCGCGGCCAGGAAGCGACCCCGCTCATGGTCGACGGCGTGCTCTACACGACGACCGCGTGGAGCAAGGTCTACGCGTTCGATGCAAGGACCGGCGAGAAGAAGTGGGAGTTCGATCCCAAGGTGCCCGGCGATCGCGCCTTCGCGGCGTGCTGCGACGTGGTCAACCGCGGCGTCGCGGTGTGGGAGGGCAAGGTGTTCGTCGGTACGCTCGACGGGCGCCTCATCGCGCTCGACGCAGGCACCGGCGCGGAAAAGTGGTCGGTCGTCACCGTCGACCAGGCCAAGCCGTATACGATCACGATGGCGCCGCGGGTGGTGCAGGGCAATGTGCTGATCGGCAACGGCGGCGGCGAGTACGGCGTGCGCGGCTACCTGACGGCGTATGACGCCGCGACCGGCGACAAGAAGTGGCGCTTCTACATGACGCCCAACGCCGAGGGCAAAGCCGATGGCGAGATCAGCGACGCGATTTTCGCCGAGAAGGCCAACGCCACGTGGAGCGACGGCGCGTGGAAGCAGTCCGGCGGCGGCGGCACGCCGTGGGACGCCATCGCCTATGATCCGGCGCTGAACTCGATTTTCGTTGGCGTCGGCAACGGCGCACCGTGGAACCATCGCATCCGTTCCGGCGGCGTGGGCGACAACCTCTTCCTCTCCTCGATTCTCGCGCTCGACGCGACGACCGGCGCCTACAAGTGGCACTACCAGACGACCCCCGGCGAGACCTGGGATTACACCGCCACCCAGCACATCATGCTCGCCGACATGACCGTCGGCGGAAAGCCGCGCAAGGTGCTGATGCAGGCGCCGAAGAACGGCTTCTTCTACGTGCTCGACCGCACCACCGGCGAGCTGATCAGCGCCGATCCCTACATCCCGATGGCGCCGGAATCGGCGACCCCCGCAGGCGTTCCCATCTCCTGGTCGACGGGCGTGGTCGGCGAGAACGGCCGGCCGATCGAGAACCCGAGCGCGCGGTACGCGAACGGTCCGGCGCTCATATCGCCAGCGCCCTTCGGCGCGCACAACTGGCAGCCGATGGCGTTCAACCCAGCGGAAGGTCTGGTGTTCATTCCGGTGACGACCGTCGGCGCGCTCGCGCAGGTCTATGGCGACGATCCGAACTTCCAGTACCGGGACGGAGGCTGGAACACGGGCATCAGCATGAACCTGGGCGACCTGCCCAACGACGAAGCGCAGAGGGCGGCCCTGAAGGCGATGCTGCGCGGTCGTCTCGTCGCGTGGGACCCGGTAGCGCGAAAAGCGCGCTGGTCAGTCGAGCTGCCCTCGTTCTGGAACGCGGGCGTGCTCTCCACGGCGGGCGGCCTGGTGTTCCAGGGCGCGGCCGAGGGCCAGTTCCATGCCTATGACGCGGCTGACGGCAAGAAGCTGTGGTCCTACGACACCAACAACGGGATCATCGCCGCGCCCATGACCTACGCCATTGACGGCGAACAGTACGTGGCGGTGATGGTTGGCTTCGGCGGCGCGGGCGCGCTGTCGGCGGCCGCCTTCCTGCCGGACCGCCCGCGTCTGCCGGGGCGGATCATGGTGTTCAAGCTCGGCGGCGCGGCGCAGGCGGCGGCCTACGACATTCCGCCAAGGGCCGCGATCGACCTCGCGGGCGTATCCAGCCGCGGCTCCGTCGCGCAGGGTCGCGGCCTGTTCAACGCGAACTGCCTCGTCTGCCACAGCGCCAACGCCAGCGGCGGCTACCTGCCGGATCTGCGTCGTTCGGCGATGATCCGCGCGCCGGAGACCTTCCGGTCGGTGGTCATTGACGGCGCGCTACAGGCCAACGGCATGGCGAGCTTCTCGCGCTACCTCAACGCGGGGCAGGCCGAGGCGATCAGGGCGTACCTGATCACCGAAGCGCGCCGCCAGCAGGGCCTCGACGCCGCCGCGGCGCGTCAGCAGACCAAAAAGTAACCAACGCGGTCCGCCCCTTTCTCCGGAAGGAGAAGGGGGCGGGACTGCGCCCGAACGTCGCGACAACCCGCCTCGCAACAAACAGACATGCGGGTGCAATGCTCGCGCGTCAGGTTCGCCGCGTCGCTTTCCGGGCCGGTGATCGCTAGCTCTCGCGCTGGAAATCGACGGAACGCCGTTCCCCGGGCGTTCATGTCGGCCATGCGAGACCTTGATCATGAGTGACTCTGAAGTTCAGGCTTCCCGTCCGCGCCGCGGCCGCCCGCTGCTCTGGGGAGCGCTCATCGTCGCCGGTCTCGCGGGGGCTTTCTTCCTGTTCGGTCGCGGCGATGGCGACGCCGACCCGTACCGCACGTCCCCGGTTGATCGCGGCGAGATCGTGCGCGCGGTGAGCGCCACGGGCCAGCTGCAGCCCTTGGTTTCCGTTGACGTCGGCTCCACCGTGTCGGGCCCGATCAAGACGGTGGAAGTTGATTTCAACGCCGCGGTGAAGGCCGGGCAGGTGCTCGCGCGGATCGATCCCGAGACCTTCCTCCAGCGCGTGCGGCAGGCCGAGGCGAGCCTCGCGCAGGCGCGCGCGGAAGCCAATTCGGCCCGCGCAGATTACGGTCGCTACGAGCGCCTCGCGAAAGAGGGCTTCGCCTCCGACCAGCTCCTGCTGCAGAACCGCACCGCCGCCGAGCGCGCCAACGCCTCGGTCGCCCTCGCGCAGGCGCAACTTGCAGCGGCGCGCATCGATCTCGACCGCACCGTGATCCGTTCGCCCGTCGACGGCGTCGTCGTCGATCGCCAGGTCGATCCGGGCCAGACGGTGGCGGCCAGCTTCCAGGCGGCGACGCTCTTCGTCATCGCGCAGGATCTCTCCGAACTCGAGGCCGCGATTTCCGTCGACGAGGCCGACATCGGCGAGGTGCAGGAAGGCATGCCGGTGCGTTTCACCGTCGATGCGTTCGCCGACGAGACGTTCGAGGGACGCGTGACGCAGGTGCGCAAGCAGGGTGCGCAGAGTTCGGGCGTGGTGTCCTACACGGTGATGGTGCGCGCGGAGAACCGCACCGGGCGCCTGCTGCCCGGCATGACCGCCAACGCCGAGATCGTGGTCGAGCAGAAGCCGGACGTGATGCGCATCGCCAACGGCGCGCTGCGCTTCACGCCGGCCGATCCGCAGCTCGCGGCGAAGGCGAAGGCGCTGACGGTTTCATCGACAGGCGCAGCGGCGCCGAACGGCAGAGGCGCGGGCGGCCAGGGTGCGGGCCAAGGATCCGGCCAAGGATCTGGCCAAGGATCAGGTCCGGGCGGCGCGCAAGGCGGTCAGCGCGGCGCGCAGATGCTCGACCGTCTCGCCGAACAGCTTGAACTCACGCCGGCGCAGAAGGAACAGGCGCGCGACGCCATGCAGAGCGCGCGCGCAAGCGTCGGCGCCTTCCCGGGCGGCGAGGCCACGCAACAGGAGCGGCGCGCCTTCATGCGCAAGGCGCGCGAGGCGTCCATGCGCGCGATCGAACCGATCCTCACCCCTGCGCAGAAGGCGAAGCTCGCCGCGTTGCGCGAGGCGGGCCCCGGCCGCGAAACGCGCGTGCGCAACGCGGTCGTCTGGGTGCTGCGCGATGGCAAGCCCGTGCCGACGCCGGTGCAACTCGGCGTGGCGGCCGATGCCTTCACAGAAGTCGTCGGCGGTCTCGCGGAGGGCGATCTCGTGATCACGGGCGGGGGACCCGCGGCGAAGGAAAAGAAGCAGCAGAGCGGGCCCATGGGCGGCGGCGTCCGCATCCGGGGCTGATCATGGCGCTCATCGAAGCCCGCAGCCTGGAAAAGACCTACCGCATGGGCGACGAAGTCGTGCACGCGCTGGACAAGGTCACGCTCTCGGTGCCGCGCGGCGACTACTGCGCCGTGATCGGGCCGTCGGGCTCGGGCAAGTCGACGCTGATGAACGTCATCGGCGGCCTCGATTCCCCGAGCGCGGGATCGCTCGTCATCAACGGCGCCGATCTCGGCGCGCTCGACGACGAAGGCCTCGCGGGCTTTCGCAATCGCACGATCGGGTTCGTGTTCCAGTCGTTCAACCTCCTGCCGCGCCTCACGGCGATGCAGAACGTCGAACTGCCGATGCTGTACGCCGGCATGGCGCCGACGGAACGTCACGAACGCGCCACACAGCTCCTCGATCGCGTCGGCCTCGCCCAGCGCAAGACGCACCGGCCCACGCAGCTTTCCGGCGGCCAGCAGCAACGCGTCGCCATCGCGCGCGCGCTCGCGTGCCACCCCGCGGTGATCCTCGCCGACGAACCCACCGGCGCGCTCGACACCGCCACGACCAACGAAATCCTTGCGCTCTTCCGCGAACTCAACCGCGAGGGCGCAACGATCATCATCGTCACCCACGAACAGGAAGTTGCGCACGCCGCCAGGCGCATCATCGAGATGCGTGACGGGCGCATCGTTTCGGACAAACCCGTCTCATGATGACGCCCCGCGATCTCGTCGCCAGCTCGGCGCGGGCGCTGCGCGTCAACCCGCTGCGCAGCGCGCTGACGGCGCTCGGCGTGATCATCGGCGTGGCGTCGGTGGTGGCGATGGTGGCGCTCGGCGAGGGCGCGCAGCGCAAGGTGCAGTCGAGCATATCGAGCCTCGGCTCGAACCTCCTGATCATCGTGCCCGGCGCTTCGCGGCAGGGCGGCGTGATGTTTGCGCCCGGTTCGTTCAATTCGCTCACGATCGGCGACGCTGAAGCCATCGCGCGCGACGTGGAGGGCGTGGTCGCGGTGGCGCCCTCGCAGCGCGGCGGCGCGCAGATCGTCGCCGACGGCGCCAACTGGAACACCCGCATCGAAGGCGTGACGCCACCTTATCTCGATGCGCGCGACTGGGCGGTGTCGAGCGGGCGCTTCTTCGACGACCGCGAGGCGCGCCAGGCGCGCAAGGTCGCCGTGCTCGGCGCGACGGTGGTCAAGGAGCTCTTCCCGAACGCCGATCCTGTCGGCCAGCGCATCCGTATTTCCGGCGGCCAGTATGAAATTATCGGCGTGCTCGAAGCGAAGGGCCAGTCCGGCTTCGGGCAGGACCAGGACGACATCGTGCTCGCGCCGCTGCAGACGGTGAAGCGGCGTGTGTCCGGGCGTCAGGGCAGGGCCAACACGGTCAGCCAGATATCGGTAAAGGCCGAGAGCGAAGGCGCGCTCACGCAGATGCAGGCGGACGTGGAGACGCTGCTGCGCCAGCGCCACCGCATCGGCGCGTCCGATAGCGACGACTTCACCGTGCAGAACCTCAGCTCCATCGCCGACACCATGAAGCAGACGACCGTCGCGTTCACCGCGCTGCTCGCCGCGATCTCGGCGGTGTCGCTCGTGGTCGGCGGCATCGGCATCATGAACATCATGCTCGTGTCGGTGACCGAGCGCACGCGCGAGATCGGCCTGCGCAAGGCGCTCGGCGCGCGGCGCAAGGACATCCTCTGGCAGTTCGGCCTTGAAGCCGTGGTGCTGTCCATCGCCGGCGGCATCGTCGGGCTCGCGCTGGGCGCGCTCGTGGCGTGGGGCGTGACCACGCTCATGGAGGTGCCGCTCGTGCTCGGCGCCATGACCGCGGCGACCGCGCTCGGATTTTCCGCGTTCGTCGGCGTCGCGTTCGGCGCCTATCCCGCCTGGCGCGCCGCGCGCCTTGATCCCATCGAAGCGCTGCGGCGCGAATAGCTGAGGCGTGCGAGACATGCGCAGACTCCTGATGATCGCCACCGCCTGGGCCGCATTGTGCACGGGCGCCGTCGCCGACACGCTGAGCGACGCCATGTCGGCCGCGCTGCGGACGAACCCGACGATCGAGGCGCGCCGCTCGCGGCTCGCCGCCACGAGGGAAACGCTGCCGCAGGCGCGCGCGGCGGCCCTGCCGTCAGTGACGATTTCCGGCGGCGCGACGCAGTCGCAGCGCGAAGGCGGCGGGGTTGCGGGTTCAGACAGCGAGGACTGGTCGGCTTCGGCCTCTGCATCCCAACTCCTGTTCGGCAGCGGCGCGGTGGCGGCGTCCACGCGGCAGGCGCGCGCCAACATCGTCGGCGCGGAAGCCGACTACGCAGGCGCGGTGCAGACGCTGCTGCTCGACGTGACGAGCGCCTACGCCGGGCTGCGCGAGGCGCAAGCCATCGTCGCGGCGCGCCAGCGCACGGCGGAAAATCTCGAGACGCAGCGCAAGTTCCAGCAGGCGCGCTTTGACGCCGGCGCCTCCACGCGCACCGACCTCGCACAGGCCGAGGCGCGGCTCGCGCAGGCGCGCACGCAGCTCATCCAGTCGCAAGGCGCGCTCGCGGCGGCGAACGAGACGTACATGCGCCTCGTCGGCGCCCCGGCGGGCGCGCTTGAGCCGGCGCCGGCGGTCGCGGGGCTGCCGGGCTCCCTGGAAGAGGCGCTGCAACTCGCCGTGCAGCAGAGCCCTTCGCTCTTGAGCGCGCGTGCGGCGGAAGAGTCCGCCGACGCGGCGGTGGCGGCGACGTTTGCGGCGCGAGGCCCGCGCATCTCGCTCGAAGCAGGTTCCTCGATCGGCAACGAGTTTGATTCGAATTTCGACGACACGACCTCCGACAGCGTCGGCGTGCGCGTATCGCTGCCGCTGTTCACGGGCGGCGCCGCGTCGTCGCGCACGCGCCAGCAGCGCGCATTGCGGCAGGCGGCGGGGCTCGATCGCGCCGCTGCGGAGCGTCAGGTGCGCGAAACGGTGACGACAGCGTGGACCTCGGTGGACACCGCGCGCGCGGCGTACCGCTCGGCGCAGGAACAACTAGCGGCGTCCGAACTCGCCTATCGCGGCGTGACGCTGGAGCAGGACGTCGGCCTGCGCGCGACCGTGGAAGTGCTCGACCAGGAAGCGGACCTGCTGACTTCGCGTCTTGCGCTGGCGGCGGCGGAACGCGAACTCGCCATCGCCGAGCGGCGGCTGCTGGTGGCGGTCGGCGCGCTCACGCAGCCGCGCTGAAGAACTCGCGCACGAGATAGGGCAACACGCCCACGCTGAAGTAGGTGATCGCGGCGGCGCCGGCGACCCAGCCGAGCAGTGCATTGGCGCGCGGCGGCGTTGCGCGTTCGGCGTAGGCGGCGGCGGCGAGAAACGCCCCGAACCCAAGCGCTGTCGCGGGCAGATACCAGACGCCGTGCGTGCCGGTGGCGAGGAAGGAAAATACGCCGAGCACCACGACCGCCGCGACCGCGGCAGCCGTGGCCATGCCCGCGCGCACCGTGCCCCACAGGCCGGAGTACGTGACCACGCCTGCGCGTTCGCCGCCGGTTGCACGGCACTTGCGCGCAAACTCCATCGCCATGCCGCAGGCGGCGGAGAGCCCGAGGAACACCGGCAGCGCCGGGCTCAACGCGCCGGTCTCCGGCAACTGGCCCGCCGCGGATGCGTAGAGCGCGACAAGCGGCATGAACACCAGATGCAGCGCCAGCGAGAGCAGCGGGCGCCGTTTGAGCATGTCGCGATCGAAGAAGTCGTTGCGGACGAGGAAGGTCCAAAGCCACGGCAGGAAGAGGAACGCGATGAGCGGGGGATGCAGCGCTGCGGTCAGCACGATCTGGATCGCCATCGCGCCGACGACGAAGACATCGAGTTCCGGCAGCGTGATCACGCCGCTCGGCACGGGCAGTTCGGGGCGCAGACGCAGGTCCTCGTCGTAATCGCGGTGTTCGTCGGCGACGCGGAACTGGAAGAAGAGGAGGAAGACGACGATGAGAACGACGAATGTCGTTTCCAGCGGCGGCGCGCCCGGCGTCACCCGCGTCAGCGCGCCGTAACACACGCATGCGAGCGCGAACAGCGCGATCAGCGCCCCCTGCGAGGCCAGCGGAAAGCGGACCGCCTGATACGCCCACAATCGCGCGGAAAGCGAGCGGGGATCGAGCGCGACTGGTTTCTGCTCCGCCAAGACGTGCACCCTTGCGTCGCGCCGGTGATCGGACGCTTCCTGAGCGATGTGTTACGCAGACGCGGGCGAAAGCGCAAAGCTTGCGCCGCAGAGGCGAGTGCAGGCAGTTTCCACCCCAATGGCGCGACAATTCACGCGGCGAGGAACATGACGAAACGGTTGGTCATCGGCATCACCGGCGCATCGGGCGTCGTCTATGGCGTGCGCCTGCTCGAACTGCTCGCGGAGGCGGGTGTGGAGACGCATCTGGTGGCCTCGAAGTCGGCGCTGGTGACGCTCGCCTACGAGACGCCGCTGAAGTGGGCCGATGTGAAGAAGCGGGCGACGAAAGTGTACGCCAACGACGACGTGGCCGCCGCGATCGCGTCGGGTTCGTTCCGCACCGAAGGCATGATCATCGCGCCGTGCTCGATGAAGACGCTGGGCGAGATTGCGAGCGGGGCGTGCCAGACGCTGATCTCGCGGGCGGCGGACGTCGCGCTCAAGGAACGCCGCCGGCTGGTCGTGGTCCCGCGCGAGACGCCGCTGCATCTCGGGCACCTGCGCAACATGGTCGCCGTCACGGAGATGGGTGCGATCGTGGCGCCGCCGATGCCTGCCTTCTACGCGGCGCCGCAAACCATCGACGACATGGTCGATCATGGCGTGGGGCGGCTGCTTGACCTCTACGGGATCGACGTCGGCGTCGTGAAGCGCTGGGGGGAAGCGTGAACGAAAACGGCCCCGGCGTGAACCGGGGCCGCTGGCTTTCGATGGTTGTTCCCGCTAGCGTCGCAGCGTGGCCCGCAGCGCAAACACGTTGGCGGTGAAGTCGCGGTCCCTGTTCACGCCGGTCGATTCCTGTTCGAACCGTTCGTAGCCGGCGCCGAATTTCACCAGGCGGTTGGCGTACCAGTCCACGCCGATGTTGAAGCGCGTACGGTCATCGTCGCGATCGAACGACTGGTACTCGTCCTGGTCGAGCGAGAAGCCGCCGGTCAGGATGATGTCGCGGCGCATCTCGTGGTCGGCGCGGACGCCGAACGAGGTGCGCTGGATGCCCGCCGCGCCGCTGATGCCCGCGTCGACCGTCTCACGCGAGGCGTTGGCGGTCAGCGAGGTGATCTTTGTGATGAACCATTCCGCCTGACCGTAGGCGGAGAAGCCATCCACGTCAGCGAAGGCCGCCGCATCGTATTCGGTGGTCGAATAACCGACCGCCGCCTCGCCGCGCACGACCGAGGTGATGTCGAAGTTCGCGCCGACCAGGTAGCGCCAGCCTTCGCTGTCGCGGTCGAGGATCGGGTTGCCGTTGGCCGTGCCGCTGTCGAGATCGTAGTCGCGCGCGCGGTGCGTCACCGAGCCGAACACGGCGGTGTCGGGGCTGAGCGCATAGTCGAGGCGGCCGGTGATATCGAGAACGTCGTTGTCGCGATCGTCCTGTTCGAAAACCGGGCCGGCGAAGATCTGTCCGTCCTTGTAGTCGTACTTGCCGTAGGCGAAGCCGATCGAGGCGCGGATGCGGTTCACGTCGCGCACCAGCTCGCCGTTCGCTTCCTCGAAGTCGTACTCGATCGGTTCGACGAGGTTCGCCGGGCCGTTGCCGGAGAAGCGTGACTCGGTCGTGCGGCCGAAGGCTGCGCCTCCGCCGATGTGCATGTCGCGGATGATGTCGAGGCGACCGTCAGCGCCAAGGCGCCAGTCGACCGCGTTGTCGTCCTCGTTGTCGGTGAAGGTGCGCGACTGCACGCCGCCGAAAAAGTTGAGGGCGTGACGCGACCATTGCGACGCAAGGCGGGCCGATGCGCCGGCCACGAGAATGGTGTCGTCGGTCTCGTTGGCGGTGGCCGCGAAGATGTTGTCGTTGAATTCGACGCCGAGGTCGAGTTGCGGGAAGAGCAGGAAGCCGCCGAGGCCGATGCCGAGCGGCGCATGCTCGTCGTAGGCGCGCTGCTGGACGCTGATGTTGTGATCGCGATCATACGCGACCTGCGCCTGGGCGGGCGCGGCGATTGCGCCGATCGCGAGGCATGCGCCCGCGCCGGTCAGGACTAAACGTTGTGAGACCATGACAACCCCTCGATGTCGCAACTGGGCCGCGCGGATTCACATCGGCACGGTAAACTGATCTCCCGTATCGTCCTTAACCATTTAACGCGTGCTTAACGCGGCGGCGGCGCGTGTCCATCCGGCGCGCCGTATCCGCTCGCATCGCACGGGATCTTGCCTCATGATGGCGCCGTAGCCTCCCGTCAGAGGGCGGCCGGGAGGCAGGGAATGACAGACGTTACGGCGCCTGCGGGCGCGCCTGCTGCGGCCGGGCCGGCGACGCGCGAGAAGATGTCGCTCGGCGCGGTGAGCTGGGCGCTCTACGAGTGGGGCCGCAACCCCTACGTCATCATCTGCACCATTTACGTCTTTGCGCCGTACCTCGCCGCGCAGGTCATCGGCGATCCCGTGGAGGGCCAGGCGCAGATCGCGGGTCTTAACAAGTGGGCGGGCCTGGCCATCGCGTGTTTTGCGCCGTTCGTCGGCGCCGCCGCGGACCGGGCCGGCCGGCGCAAGATCCCGCTTGGCGTCATCACCGCCTTCATGGCCGTGTGCATCGCGCTCCTGTGGTTCGTGCAGCCGGGCGGAAGCGCGCTCTTTCCGGAGTGGATCTGGTTCCCGCTGCTGCTGGTCATCGGCATGGCGTTCCCGCTCACCGAGGCGCTGCACAACGCGATGCTGTCGGGCGCGACGACCCCCCGGCTGGTGCCGCACGTGTCGGGGCTGGGGCTCGCGCTGGGCAACGCCGCTTCGGTGCTCATTCTCGTGTTCACGCTGGTGTTCCTGGCGTTTCCGGGCAACGTCGACTGGTCGTGGATTCCCGGGAAGCCGGCCTTCGGGCTCAATCCGGCGACCTTTGAGCCGCAGCGGTTCGTGGCGATCATGTGCGCGGTCTGGCTCGCGATCTTCACCGTACCGATGATGCTGCACACGGCAGACACCACGCGCGGCATGGGCTGGATCCAGGCGGCGCGCGAGGGCGTGGGCGGCGTCGCGGCCACATTGAAGACAATCATGCGCGACCGGCCCGACATCGTGCGGTTTCTCGCCGCCCGCATGCTTTACGCCGACGGCAAGACCGCCATCCTCATCAGCGGCGGCGTGTACGCGGCGGGCATGATGCACTGGGGCTTCATCGAGATGGTGATCTACGGCATCTCGCTGTCGATCATCGCGGTGCTCGGCGGCTTCGTGGGCGGGTGGCTCGATGACATGGTTGGCCCCAAGCGGGCGATCCAGATCGAGATCGGAACCACCGCCGTCACGCTCCTGTCGATGGCGTCATTCCGTAGCGACACCATGTTCTGGGTCATCAAGCCGGACATGACGCCGGTCTGGTCGTTCCCCTACTTCAACACGATTCCGGAGCTCGCCTACCTCGCGGTCGTCGCGGTGATCGCCGTCTCCATCACCGCCGCCTACGCCTCCAGCCGCACGTTCATGACCCGGCTCGCGCCGAAGGAGATGATCGGGGAGCTCTTCGGCATCTATGCGCTGGCGGGGACGGCGACGGTGTGGATGGGGCCGCTGCTTGTCGACGTGCTGACGCGCTGGGGCCAGAAAAACGCGCCGGACTGGGCGCTGCAGCTCGGCTTCGGCTCCATTGTGGTGTTGCTGGTTGGCGGCTTCGCGATCCTGTGGGGCGTGAAGGAGCTGCCCGCGGACTGAGGTTTCGGGACTCGGCGGGCATTCCTTAACGCTGCAATCACCATTTCGTGCTCAGGTCTGGCCTGTCGGCAACCCGTCTGGTTCGCAGCGCATGTTCGGAAAGACCAAGTCACCGGGAGGCAGGATCTCTCTGGCGGACCGCGTGCGCAACGTGGGGGAGCGGAAGGTCGCGCCTGCGTACGAAGCGCCGCCGCCGCCGGAGAAGGCGAGCTGGACCAAGCCGAAGGGGCGCGCCTCGCGTGAGCCCCACTTCCGCAACGGCGTCCTCATGCTGGGCGGCGGCCAGCGGCTGAACGTGGTCATCAAGAACCTGAGCGAGACCGGCGCGCGGATCGATTTTTTTGTGAAGACGGAACTGCCGCGCGAGGTGGTCATCCACGAACCGACGCTGAAGCTCGCCCTTCGCGCGCGGGTGGTCTGGCAGACCGAAGGCTCGGCGGGCCTGGAGTTCCACGCGCCCTGACTGCGTGCGGTGCGCGTGGGGGCGACTATGCTTCGTTCGCAAACGCCGCGCTGACGCGCGCCAGCATATCCCCAAGCTGGACGATCTCCTCCAGCGAGAGCGCCGTTTCCAAGGTTTCGTTGATCGTCCGGAACGGCTTCTCGATGCGCTTGAGAGCCTGGCGCCCGTCGCTGCTCAGGCTGAGCCGCCAGGCGCGCGCGTCCGTCTCGTCTCGTTCGCGGTGCAGCAGCGCAAGCTTCATCAGCCGCCCGACCATGGTCGTCACGGCCGATTCATTGAGCCCGAGCTGATCGGCGACAACCCGTTGCGCCACGGGTTCATTCGCCGCCACGACCGCGAGGACGGCGGCTTGCGCGGTGGTGATGTCGGCCGCCTCCAGCACCTTGCGGTCTGCGGCCTTCTGGGCGCGATGCGCGGCGATCTGCAGACGATGATAGAGGCGTGTCTTCTGCGCGGTCTTCTGGAGGGCCATGCCGCTGAATAGCCGCTTGCGGGCTCCGCGACAAACCAATAAGCTTCACATGCGAAGTATATGGAGGTGCGGATGGGCGTGATTGATGTCTGGGCGCAGATCACCACGCGGCGCATGGCCGACCAGCCGTGGATGAAGACGCTGCTGCGCTGGACTGGGCAGGAAGGGGAACGTCCGCTGCACACGCCGCAATCGACGGTGGCGGCGATGGATGCGGCGGGCGTCGATATTTCGCTCATCTCCGCGTGGTCCTCGCCCGCGGGCGATCTCATCTCGAACGACGAGGTGGAGGCGCAGATCGCCGAGGCCCCGACGCGCTTGCGCGGCCTTGCCTGCGTCGATCTGAACCATCCGATGGAGGCCGTGCGCGAGATCCGCCGCCGGGTGGACGGCAAGCGCTTCGTCGGCGTGCGCATCGTGCCGTGGCTGTGGGACCTGCCGCCGAACGATCGTCGCTACTATCCGGTCTACGCCGCGTGCATCGAGGCGGGCGTGCCGTTCTGTACGCAGATCGGCCACACCGGGCCGCTGAAGCGCTCCGAGACAGGGCGGCTCATTCCGTACCTGGAAGACGTATTGCTCGATTTTCCCGAGCTCGTCGTTGTCGGGGGACACGTTGGATTTCCGTGGTTGGATGAGCTGACGTCGCTCACGGTGAAATTCCCCAACTTCCACGTCGATACGTCGGCCTACGCGCTGCATCGTCTGCCGCCGGATTTCGTCGCGTGGATGAAGGGCGTCGGCAAATCGCGCGTGATGTTCGGCACCAACTGGCCGATGCTGTCACCGGCGAAGTGTCTGGAAGGACTGGACGGGCTTGGCCTGAGCGAGGCGCAATCCGAGGCGTTCCTATCGGGTAACGCGCGCAAGATATTCCGGCTTTGACTGTCTGCATCTCGTCCAGATGAGCTTCACCGATGTCGCGCGTCGCCGCGCATGCCTGCCGCGTCTGGACTACCCGTTCATCCACCGGAACAGCGGCCGGAGCGGGATCACCCAGGCCACGCCCGCCAAAGCGTAGAACGCGAGCGGCGCGATCGCGGGCAGCCCGTGCAGCCGTTCCCCGATCATCACCGCGCCGGCGATCCACGCGATGAGCCAGAGCACGATGGCGAGGCAGCCGAGGGCTTTCTTCGCGCCGGAGGGGAGAGGCAGGAGCATGAGGGTGTTTCCGATGCGGGCGGGAGAGATGCAAGGCGGGAGGTTTTCCTCCTCCGTGCAGCGTAGCGAAACGGAGGGGGGGGGCGCGGCGACTGCCCCCATCTCCGGCTTCGCCGGTACTTCCCTCGCGCGGGGGAAGAAAGCGCTGAGGTGCGGCCACGCGGGCGCTTCGCTTGTGGCTTTGGGGCGTCTATCTCCCGCGTGTGAACTCCGATTTGCGCCTCCATACCCAAGCCCCCCGCGACCCGCTCGTGGCGGCGTGGCTGCTGGCGATCTGCCTGCTCGTGACCTGCATGATCCTCGTCGGCGGGGCGACGCGGCTGACGGATTCCGGGCTCTCGATCACCGAGTGGGATTTCGCCAAGCAACTCCTGCCGCCGCTGACGCAGGAGGGCTGGGCGCACGAGTTCGCGCTCTACCAGCGCACGACCGAGTTCCAGGTCCAGAACCGGGGCATGGGCCTCGACGAATTCCGCTTCATCTATCTCTGGGAGTGGGGCCACCGCTTCCTCGGGCAGATGATGGGCTTCGTGTTCGCACTCCCGTTCTTCGCGTTTCTGGCGCTGGGGCGGCTGAAGGGCCGCGTGCAGCCGGTGCTGGGTCTCGGGCTTCTCGGCGGCATGCAGGGGGCGGTGGGCTGGTGGATGGTGACGAGCGGGCTCTACGGCCGGCTCGACGTGAGCTCCGTGCGGCTGGCGATCCATCTGGGGCTGGCCTTCATCATCGTCGCCTTCGCGTTCCGGCTGGCGCTCGGCGCGCTGCCGGCGCTGGCGGGGGAGACCCGCGGCGCGCTGAAGGCGCACAAGCCCGCCGTGACGGCGCTGCTGGTTTTGCTGTGGGTGCAGATCGTGCTGGGCGCGCTGGTGGCGGGATCGGACGCGGGGCGCGCGGCGAGCGACTGGCCGATGATCAACGGGCAGTGGGCGCCCGCGAACTACGGCCAGTACGCGCCCTTCTGGACCAATTTCACCGAGAACCTGCTCGCCGTGCAGTTCCACCACCGGATGGCGGGCTACCTCGCGGCGGGGGCGGCGCTGGCGCTGGCGTGGCGGCTCAGGGGCCTGCCGTCGGCGCGGATCGCCGCGGGGCTTGTTGCGGCGCAAGTGGTGCTCGGGATCGCGACGATCCTGCTCGGCGCGCCGCTCTGGATCAGCCTCCTGCACCAGGCTATGGCGGTGGCGCTGTGGCTGTCCGTGGTCCGCTGGCGTTACGCGGTATCATGATACCGCAATCCGATACGCTTGCGCGCCAAGGGCTATCGCTTTCCGTTTGACAGGCGTCCAGGCGCCGGGTAACAGCCCGGCCTTCTCGCGCACCGGCCGTTCGGCGCGCGCCAAAGGTCATATCATGCTCACCACCGTGACCCGTCCGGCCAAGCCCGCCGAGACGACGAACAAATGGATCGTGGTGGACGCGGAAGGGGTCGTCGTCGGCCGTCTCGCCACGTTCATCGCCATGCGCCTGCGCGGCAAGCACCGCCCGGACTTCACCCCCCACGCGGATGTCGGCGACTATGTCGTCGTCATCAACGCCGACAAGGTGGCGCTCACCGGCCGCAAGCTGACGGACAAGGTGTACTACCACCACACCGGCTTCCCGGGTGGCATCAAGGAACGCGTCGCCGGCAAGATCCTCGCGGGCAAGCATCCCGAGCGCGTGCTCGAGAAGGCCATCGAGCGCATGCTGCCGAAGGAGTCGCCGCTCGCGCGCCACCAGTTCGCGAAGCTGCGCTGCTACGCCGGCCCCGCGCACCCGCACGAAGCGCAGAACCCCGAAGTCGTCGACTTCAAATCCCGCAACCGCAAGAATTCGAGAAACGGCTAACCCATGTCCATGCAAGGATTTGAAGGCCTGCGCGATATCGGCGGCGCAGGTGGCGTCTCTGGGGGCGTCCCCGGCCAGGAAGGCGTCCGCCCGGACGCAGCGCCCCTGCGCGAACGCAAGGTCGACGCGCAAGGCCGCGCCTACGCCACCGGCAAGCGCAAGAACGCCATCGCCCGCGTCTGGGTGAAGCCCGGCAACGGCACGATCACCATCAACGGCCGCGACCAGTCGGTGTACTTCGCACGCCCCGTGCTGCGGATGATGCTCGCGCAACCGTTCCAGCTGTCCGATCGCGTCGGCCAGTTCGACGTGATCTGCACGGTGTCGGGTTCGGGGCTTTCGGGGCAGGCGGGCGCGGTGCGTCACGGCATCTCGAAGGCGCTCTCCGATTTCGAACCGGGCCTGCGCCCGATCATGCGCCACGCCGGTTTCCTCACCCGCGACAGCCGCGTCGTCGAGCGCAAGAAGTACGGCCGCGCGAAAGCCCGCCGCAGCTTCCAGTTCTCGAAGCGCTAGATCGAACCTTTTCTGTTCGCAGAGACGGGCGCTTCGGGAGACCGGAGCGCCCGTTTTGCCGCCTGCGGCAATGTGATAATCTCACACCATGACAAAGACTGCTTCGCCCCCGATCAAGGTCGCGCGCCACTTCGAGGTGTTCATCGAAGACGAGCTGGCCGCCGGCCGCTATGCGACGCGCGACGCCGTCGTCGAGGCCGGGCTTCGTCTGCTTGAGGAGCGCGAAGCCAAGATCAAGGCCCTTCGCGCCGCTATTGAGGAAGGCGAGGCGAGCGGTCCCGCCGAGCCTTTTGACCTTGACGAGTTTCTTGTCGAGTGCCGGGCTGAACGGCAGGCTCGCGGTGGCTGACTATCGCCTGCGCCCAAAGGCGCGCGCGGACCTCAAGGAAATCTGGTTCTGGACTGAGGCCACCTTTTCCGAGCGGCAGGCCGACGCCTATCTCGCCGCCTTGCGCAAAGAATTCGTTCGCGTCAGCGACGACCCGCAACGGGGGCAAGACGCCGACGAGGCGAAGCCGGGGTACTGCAAGGCGCGCCATGGCCGGCACATCGTGATTTTCATGCGAGCATCCTTTGGCGTCGAGATTGTCCGCGTTCTTCACCAACACATGAACATCCCGGCCCACCTGAAAGACGACGAATGACCCACACGATCTTCATCGACGGCGAAGCCGGCACTACGGGCCTGCAGATCCGCGAGCGACTGGAAAGGCGCGCCGACGTCGCGCTCATCGCGATCGATCCCGCGCGCAGGAAAGACCCCGCAGCGCGCGCCGAGGCGCTCAACAGCGCGGACGTGGCGATCCTGTGCCTGCCGGACGACGCCGCGCGCGAAGCGGCCTCGCTCGTCACCAACCCGAACACGCGCATCGTCGACGCCTCGACCGCGCACCGCGTCGCGCCGGGCTGGGCGTATGGCTTTCCCGAACTGTCGAAGACGCAGCGCGCGACGATCGTGGGCGCCACGTGCGTCTCCAATCCCGGCTGCTATCCCACGGGCTTTCTCGGTCTCGTGCGGCCCCTCGTCGAAGCGGGCCTCATCCCCGCCGACTGGCCGCTCACCGTCAACGCCGTCAGCGGCTATTCCGGCGGCGGCAAGGCGATGATCGCGGAGTTCGAGGACGAAGGCTCGCCGACGTACACGCGCGTCGCCTATCGCATCTACGCCATGGGCCTGGCGCACAAGCACGTCGCGGAAATGCAGACGCACGCGGGCCTCGCGCACGCGCCGCTGTTTGCGCCGGCCGTGGGCCGCTACGCGCAGGGCATGATCGTGGAGGTCCCGCTGCACCTCAACGCGCTGCCGAAAAAGCCGTCGCTCGCCGCGCTGCAGGAAACGCTCGTCGCCGCCTACGACGGTGAGCGCTTCGTTTCCGTCGCCACGCTCGCCGAGGCGGCCGCGCTGAAGACGCTCGATCCCGAAGGCCTGAACGACACGAATCGCATGCGGCTCCACGTGTTCGGCAACGCCGAGACGGGGCAGGCGCGCCTCGTGGCGCTGCTCGACAATCTCGGCAAGGGCGCCTCAGGCGCCGCCGTGCAGAACATGAACCTGCTGCTCGGCATGGACGAGAGCGCGGGTCTCTGAGTCTGGTCGCCCTGCGAGCCCATTCCCTCGCCCGCGTGCGGGAGAGGGACAGCTTGAGCGCAGCGAAAGCAGGGTGAGGGCCCGGTCTCTCAGAAAGAGTCTCGTTCTGCGCCACGCTCCCCCTCGCCCGCGTGCGGGAGAGGGACAGCTTGAGCGAAGCG
>CAZGYQ010000032.1:22896-31849 GCA_964530695.1 uncultured Caulobacteraceae bacterium | reverse complement strand
CCCGCCCTTCGACGCAAGCCTCTTCCCGCACCAGAGCATCTGGTTCGCGATCGCGTTCCTGACGCTGTACTATCTCATGTCCCGCGTGGCGCTGCCGCGCGTGGCGGAGGTCGTGGAAACGCGCGCGAAGACCGTGCAGACCGATCTCGACACCGCCGCCGCCACGAGCGCGGCCGCCGAGACCGCGAAGGCGGATGCGGAGCGTGCGACGGCGCAGGCGCGGGCCGGCGCCCGCAAGATCGTCGACGACATGCGCGCCGAAATGGCGGCCGCCCTCGCGGGCGACCGCGCCAAGGCGGACGCGGCGCTGGCGACGCAAGCCGCAGCTGCGGAAAAGCGCATCCAGGACCAGCGTACGCAGGCGCTCTCCGGCGTCGGCGCCATCGCCGATGATCTCGCGCGCGACATCGTCGCGAAGCTCGGGGGCAAGTGATGGGCGAGTTCCACTTCGACGCGACCTTCGTCGCCTTCCTCGCCTTCGTCATCTTCTTCGCCCTGCTCATCTGGCTGAAAGTGCCGAAGATGATCACCGATGCGCTCGACGGACAGTCCGCGGCCATCGCGAAGGAACTCGCCGACGCGAAACGCCTGCGCACGGAAGCGGAAGCGCTGAAGGCCGAGTACGAGAAGAAGAAGGCGACCGCCGAAGCCGAGGCCGCCGACATCGTCGCGGCCGCCAAGGAACAAGCCAAGCGCGTCGCCGAAGAGGCCCGCGTGCAGATGTCGGCCGACATCGCGCGCCGCCAGAAGCAGGCCGAGGAAAGCATCGCCCGCGCGGAAGCCCAGGCCTCCGCCGAAGTGCGCGCCGCGGCCGCAGACGCCGCGATCGCCGCTGCCGAGAAGATGCTGCGCGGCGACCTCTCCGCGGATGCGCATGCGCGCCTGGTGGAGCAAGGCGCCAAGGATCTCGCGGCGAAGTTCGGCTGATCGTTGCCTCTCCCGCTTGCGGGAGAGGGACTCTGCTCCGGACACCACATGACACTCACCGTCGAAGGGACCGCGCGTCTTCAGACGCGCATTTCAGTGTTCGTCCCATGCGAGCTTCACCGGAGTCCGGCGCCGCGGCCGGTTGCGCGTCTGAAGACGCGCGGTCCTGCTCGCCAACATCATCTCCCCAATCTCCTCACGCTCCGCTATCACCGCTGCATGCACGTCACCCATTCTCCCGACGCCCCCGCCGCCGCGCCGGTCAGCTTCGATGATTTCCTCAAGGTCGACATCCGCGTCGGCACGGTCGTCGCCGTCGAACCTTTCCCCGAGGCGCGCAAACCGGCGTTCAAGCTGACCATCGATTTCGGCCCCGCCATCGGCATGAAGAAATCGAGCGCCCAGATCACCGAGCACTACACGGCCGAAACGCTCGTCGGCCGGCAGGTGGCGGCGGTGGTGAACTTTCCGCCGCGCCAGATCGGCAAGTTCATGTCGGAGGTGCTGACGCTCGGCTTTCCCGATGCGAACGGTGCGGTGGTGCTGTTTGCGCCCGACCAGAAGACGCCGGACGGCGGGCGCCTTTTCTGACCATGTTCCGTTTTTGTTCTTGACGCAGCCCGCGGCGCGCGCGAAAAATCGGGCGCACTCTTTGGAGGAGACAGAATGCTCGGCTACCTGACCATCGGCCACAACGGCCTCGACGCGGCGACCGCCTTCTATGACGCGGCGCTCACGCCGCTCGGCTATGTCCAGACCTTCAAGGACGCCGCGTCCGGCTGGGCCGGCTACAGCACGAAGGACAAGGGCGCGAGTCCGGACGTCATGCTTGCAAAGCCACACGACGGGGGCGCTGCGACATTCGGCAATGGTGCGATGCTTGCCTTCAAGGCGCCCGACCGCGCCACCGTGGATGCCGTTCACGCGGCCTGCCTGTCGAGCGGCGGCAAGGACGACGGCGCGCCCGGCGTGCGCGGCAGTTTCGATCCGCCCTTCTACGGCGCCTACTTGCGCGACCCATCAGGCAACAAGATCTGCGCCTACTTTCAAGGCTGAGACACTCGCGACCCTCCTTCCCCGCGAGGGGAAGGTGGCTCGCGAAGCGAGGCGGATGGGGCGGCGGCTCCGTATTGCAGAACTGGGCTTACCGCCCCATCAGTCAGCGCGTGCCGCGCTGACAGCTTCCTCTCGCGGGGAAGCACGGAATGCGTCCGTTCGGACAATCAGGAGACCGGCCGGGCGAACCTCTCCGCCAACTCCACGGGGACGCGTGCGGGGCGGCGCTTGATGGCGTCGAGCAGCGCCCAGGTCGTCTTCGCGCGCGCCTTTTCCTTGCCGTCGGCGCCGAGGATGCGGACGTGACGGTCGAAGCGCGCGCCGCGCAGTTCGCCCAGCCATGTCTCCACGCGGAGGGCTTCGCCGAGTTTGGTCTCGCGCAGGAAATCCACCTCGAAGCGCGCGGCCACCCAGACATACTGCGCTTGTTCCGCGGGCGTCGCGAAGGCGCGCCAGTGGCGCACGCCCGCCTCCTCGGCCCACGCGACGTAGACCTTGTTGTTGACGTGGCCGAGTTCGTCGATGTGTTCCGGGAGCGCTGTGGCCGCGAACCAGAATTGCGCGACCGGCGCCTCAGACATGCTCGCCTTCGAGATAGCGACGACGCCCCTCGGTCTCCTCGCCGCGCGCCAGCGCCTTGGCCTGCTCGATCCACTTCTCGCGCCCGATGCGGCCCTTGAAGGCGAGGTAGCGCTCGATCCAGTCGATGTTGGCCGGCGTCCACTGCGCGATCTGGTCGAAGTGGTAGACGCCGAGGGAATTGAGCGTGGACTCGATCCGCGGGCCCACCCCGGCGATCATCCGCAGGTCGTCCGGCGCGCCGCCGCGGGCCGCGGGCAGACCGGCCGGCCGCACTTCGGCGCCCGCCGGCTCCAGCGGCGCAAAGGAGTCGTCGCGCGGCGCCAGCGGGCGCTGCTCTGCCGGCGCCTTCGGCGTCAGGGCGATGCTCTGCTCAAGGAACCGCACGCGGTTGTCGAGATAGCGCGTGCGCCACTGGTTGCGGGCCTTGTCGGGATCCTCGACCGGCGCGGGCGCCGCTTCGAGTTCCGCGATGCGCGCGAGGAGCCGCGTGCGCTCCGCTTCAAGATCGACGGCGCGACGGGTCGCGTGCGCGCCGTCCGACAACGCCCCGCTCAGCGAACCCTCTTTCTCCGCCAGCAGCGCGGCCAGGCGCGCCCGTTCGCCGACGGCCTGCGTCGCGCGGCTCTCCGCGGCCGCGAGGCGATCCTTCAGCGCCGCGAGTTCGACGCGCGCGGCGTCGAGTTCCGATGTGTCCATCACCGGGGCCGCTTCGCCCTTGACCGCGTCACGCAGACGGCCCTCAAGCCACGCCACGCGCGCTTCAAGATAGCGCTGGCGCCAGCGGCGGCGATTGTCCGCCTCCGCATCGATGACCGCCGGCGGCGGCGCGACAACGGCGACGGGCTCGGCCTTTTGTGCGTTCGCTTCGCTTTCCAGGTAGCGCACCCGCGCATCGAGATAGCGCGCGCGCCAGCGCTCACGGAGGAGTTCGTCGTCGGAGGCAGCCGGCGCTGCGGCGAGGCGGGCCTCGAGGTCGGCGATGCGACCGCGCGCGGCGTCCACTTCCGCCGTCCGGTCTTCGACCGGCGCCGCGGCGCCCAGGCTTTCCTTCGCTTCAAGGAAGCCGACACGGGATTCCAGATAGCGCGACTTCCACCGCATCGCGCGCACTTCGACCGGCTCGCCCGCATCCTTCGGCGTCGTCGCCGCATCGAGGTCCGCTTCCAGCGCGGCGGCGCGGCGCTCGACGTCGGCGGCTTTCGCTTCGGCCTGACGCAGCGCGGCTTCGAGGGTGAGCAGGCGTTCTGCGGCGCCATTGTCGCTGGAGGCGGCCTGCAGCGCGATCTCGAGTTCGGCGATCCGCTTGTGATGGTCGGCGCAGGCCTCTTCGCGGGACGCCAGTTCCCGGCGCACGCCGTCGAGCTGGTCGTTGGCGGCGTCGAGCCGGATCTGCAGCGAGTCCAGTTCCGCCGAGCCGAAGGTGAAGTCGCGATCATTGGCCGGCTGGTAGCCGACGAGGCCAAGCAGTTCGTTGCGCAGGCGGTTGCGCTCGCCGTCGCGTTCGATCCACTGCGCGCGATTGCGGATGCAGTGCCAGCTCCAGCCGGCGAGGCCGCCGCCGAAGACCGCCGCGAGCGCGAGCGGCACGATCAGCTGTTGCAGGAGGTAAAGCATGGCGGGCGAGCCTCAGGTGACCGTGAATTCGATACGGCGGTTGCGGGCGCGATTTTGCGCCGTGTTGTTGGGCGCTTTCGGCGCGGTCTGTCCGTAACCCCTCGCGCTCAGCCGGTCGGCGGCGACGCCGCGTTCGGCCAGATAGTCGCGCACGGCCTGCGCGCGGGTCTGCGAGAGGGTCATGTTGAGCGCGGGATCGCCGACGTTGTCGGTGTGTCCGGCCACGGCGATCGCATAGCTGTCACAGCGTCGCGCGACGGTGGCGAGGTTGTCGAGCAGCGCGCGACTCGACGAATTGATCACGGCGGAGCCGGATTCAAACTCGATGACGTTGTTGCGCATGAGCTGCTGGAAGGCGCGCTGGCACGTTGCAGCACTCGCTTCGGAGAGATTGAGATCGCCCAGTTCGGGAATGCCGAGGCTCTGGCCGGCGACGGTGAGATCCTTCACCGTGAGCGTGAAGGGCGCGGCGAGCGGGCGATCGTAGCGTGCGCCGACGACAGCCACGGCGGCCTGATCGCCCTCGCCGATGATCGCGAGGCGGTTGTCCACCAGCCGCGCCTTGCCGCGCGTGAGCTTGCCGAGCTGCTGCAGGGCGTCCACGGCGATGGCGGTCCAGTCGCCGTCCGGCGCGCCGAGGGCGACGGTCATCTGGTCAGTGATCTTTGCGCCGGGGAAGCGGCCGCGGGCGGTTTCGAGGAGCTTGCGCCGCGCCGCCTCGCTCGGCACGTGACCGGCGATCAGCACGCCCGCGGAAGACTTCTCCGCGTTCCAGCTGAACGGCGACACCCGCGTCCCGACGATGATCTGGTTGTCGACAGACGTCACGCCGCCGAAGTACGCGCCGCCCGGGCCGGCCGCCGCCAGCGCGACGGAGGCGGCCTGCGTCTGCTCCGCGGCGGAACCGACGCCGCCGGAGAGGACGGCCGTCTGGCCGTCCATCGCCACCGCGATCCCGCCCAGGCCATTCTTCGACAACGCCCGCTCGACCTGCGTCTTCAGGCGGGCCTCGACGCCGGCCATGCTGACCGGGTGCGGACCGAACATGGCGGCGGCGGCGGTGAACAGCGCAACGCCGCACCCCAACCAGAAACCCGTCCAGCACGACCCTTGCGTGTTCATCCCCGCCCCCCGTCAGCCCGTCAGCGAGGCGCGGGCGCGCGCCATGCGGACGGCCTCGTCGAGGCGGTCGATATCGTCTTCGACATCCTGGCGTACGCCGCGCATGACGACCGAACGCAGAAGCCATCCGGCGGCGAAGCCGATCAGCAACGCGCCGGCGAACAGCGCGATGTAGGAGAGAACCATGTCCGTCATGGCGCGTTCACCATCTTTCCTTGACCTCGACACCCATGACGCGGGTTCAACTGGGCGGCCGGGAGTGTACAAGTCATCAGGGGCTACAAGAACAGGAAAACCCTGAAACGAGCGTTCCTTTTCCATGTAGAGAAGATTAACGCTCATCTTGCGAATTCACTCGCGCGACAGGGGATTGGAGCGTGTTGGACGTGTTGCACTTCTCCTCTGTGTGATCTCCCATCCCCGGATCGGGCGCAGCCCGAGTCCGGGGTCCATTCGCAAAGACGTTCCTGAAATTGGACCCCGGACTTTCGCTACGCGAAATCCGGGGACAGGAGCCAAGGTCTTTCGTAAAGGCCGTGTTCGCTAGAGAAGCACTGACACGCAATGTCCGAACCAATCCGCATCACCAGCGCCGCCAATCCGGTGGTGAAAACCCTCAAGGCGCTGCACCTGAAGAAGGCGCGCGCCGAGAGCGGGCTGTTCCTGGCCGAAGGGGCGCGGCTCGCCTCAGAGGCCGCCGAGCTCGGCGTGTGGCCGCAGATCATGGCGGTGTCGGCGGCCGCGCTCGAACGTCCGCAGGTGAAAAAACTCGCGAGCGCGGCGGCGAAACACGGCGCGCGGGTGATCGAGACGAGCGAAAGCGTTCTCGGCCAGATCGGCAAACGCGACAATCCGCAGACCATCATCGGCGCCTACCGGCAACGTCTCGTCAATCTTGATGACCTGACGGTGAAGAAGCCGGCGTTGTTCGTGGCGCTCGAAGGCGTGCGCGATCCGGGCAATCTCGGCACGATCATGCGCACGGCCGACAGCGTGGGCGCGGACGGCGTGATCCTTGTGGGCCAGACCTGCGATCCGTTTTCCGTGGAAGCCGTGCGCGCGACGATGGGCTCGATCTTCGCCATGCCGCTCGCGCGCGCGGATTTCCAGACGTTCGACGCCTGGCGGCGCGGGCGCGATCTCCTGCTTGTCGGCGCGTCGCTCAAGGGCGTGAAGCCGCATGACGCCTTTCCCGCGGAAAAAGGCGCAGTGGTGTTCATGGGCAACGAACAGTCCGGCCTGCCGGAGACCATGGAAGCGGCGTGCGACGCGCTCGTGAAAATTCCCATGAAGGGCAGCGCGGATTCACTCAATCTCGCCATCGCCACCGGGGTGATGCTCTATGATGTCTGGCGCAGGAGGGATTATGCCGGCGCCCGAACCTAAGATCCTCGTCGCCGAAGGCTGGAAGGACTACGCGCTGCTCGACTCCGGCGACGGCTGGAAACTCGAGCGCGTGGGGCCTTACAGGTTCGCGCGGCCCGAACCGCAGGCGCTGTGGCGCGCGCAATCGGACCCTGACAAGTGGCAGGTGGACGCGCGCTTCTCCCCCGCCGCCGACGAGGCGGAGGAAATGGGCCGCTGGCGCACCACCCGCGACATTCCCGAAAGCTGGCCGGTCAAATACCGCGACATCGCCTTCCACGCGCGCTGCACGCCGTTCCGCCATCTGGGCTTCTTCCCCGAACAGGCGGTGCACTGGATGTGGGCGAACGAGCACATCAAGCCCGGCGCGCAAGTCTTGAACCTGTTCGGTTACACGGGCGTTGCGAGCCTGATGGCCGCGAAAGCCGGCGCGCAGGTCACGCATGTGGACGCGTCGAAAAAAGCCATCGGCTTTGCGCGCCAGAACCAGGATCTCGCGAAGATGACCGACGCGCCGATCCGCTGGATCGCCGACGACGCGCTCGCCTTCGTGAAGCGCGAGGCGCGGCGCGGCAAGAAGTACGACGGCATCATCCTCGATCCGCCCAAGCACGGCCGCGGCCCGAACGGCGAAATCTGGCGGCTCGACGAACAGCTCTACGATCTTCTTTCTTCCCTGCGCCCGATTCTCGCCGAAGGCGGAGAGCGCCCGACGTTCGTGATCGCGACGCTCTACGCACTGCGGCTCTCGCATCTGGCGCTTGCGCGCACGCTGGCGGATGCGCTTGAGGGCTTGGGCGGGGAAATCGAGGCGGGGGAAATGGCGCTAAAGGAGGACAAGTCGGAGCGGCTGTTGCCGACGGCGCTGTTTGCGCGGTGGGTGCGGGGGTGAAGGCGTAGGGCTGTTGTTGGCCCGGAGCAGGCATTCCCAATTGCGCGAGATTCCGATACTGCGCTTAAATGGATTGGTTTGGCCTAATCGTCGGAACGATTGCTGTCTGGTGGGGCTTGTTCGTCGCGTTGCAGCCATCGAGCGCGGCGCGAATGGTATGGATGTCACGGCTCGCGTCAGCGGAGGCGATGCGGAAGTTCCTGAGATGGGCGGGCTTCTGCATGGCTCTTCAGGGTGTGTTCATTCTTCTTTCAGCGTTGAACCCTGATCAATGACCGCTTCCGGCAATGACACAACAGATGCGCCACAGCGCTCCGCTCCAGTCCCAATAAACTCCGTCATTCCGGGGCGGTCGGAGGCCGAACCCGGAACCCAGGGGACCGGGCGTTCCTGAACGTCCTTGATTCCATCCGCTTGCGCGATGTTCAATGCACGCGCTGGGGTCTCGATGGCGCGCTACGATTTCATCGCAGTCTATCTGATGGCGAGCCGTCGCAACGGCACGCTCTATCTCGGCGTCACCAGCAATCTGCTCGACCGTGGCGCGCAGCATCGGCGCGGAACGTTCGAGGGGTTTTCAGCGAAACACGGATGCGCGCAGCTCGTTTGGTTTGAAAGATGGCCGGACATGACGTCGGCGATCGCGCGCGAGAAAGAGCTCAAGAAGTGGCGGCGCGCGTGGAAGATTGCGTTGATCGAACAGGCCAATCCGCAGTGGCTCGATCTCTATGAGGACTTTCTGCTTCCACGACAGTTGCAACGGCCGAATGCGGACGACTGAGCCCGGTTCCCTGGGTTCCGGGTTCGCGCTTCGCGCGCCCCGGAATGACGGAGCGTTTTGGGCGTAAAGTGAGCTAACGATCCAAACGGAGACACACCCCATGACCACCCGCCTCGCCTCCTGCAGCTGCGGTCAGCTCCGTCTCTCCTGCGACGGCCAGCCCGTGCGCCTCTCCCTGTGCCATTGCCTCGAATGCCAGAAGCGCACCGGCAGCGTGTTCGCCGTGCAGGCGCGGTATCCGCGCGCGGCGGTGACGATCGAGGGCGCCTCCGCGCAGTGGTCGCGGACGGGCGACAGCGGCGGGACCGCCATCTTCCACTTCTGCGCCACGTGCGGCGCGACGGTGTTCTGGGAATTCGTCGGCGCGCCCGAGTTCATCGCCGTGGCGGTCGGCGCCTTCGCGGACCCCGCCTTTCCGCCGCCCACGGTCTCCGTCTACGAGGACCGCATGCACCCCTGGGCGTACGCGGCGGGGGGACTGGGGATGGCGCATCAGGTCTAGCTCTCCTGTCGCGACCGGACTGTTGTCCGTCATCAGATCTCAGTCATTCCGGGGCGGCCGGAGGCCGAACCCGGAACCCAGGGGTTCAAGCGAGCCATCTCGCCCAGTCCCC
>CAZGYQ010000032.1:0-22886 GCA_964530695.1 uncultured Caulobacteraceae bacterium | reverse complement strand
CCTGGGTTCCGGCTCTCCGCGAAGCTCTGCTTCGCTCCGGCCGGAATGACTGAAACCGTGAATCGGAAATCCCTCTCTGGAACCGCGCCCCGAACATTCCCACATAGGTTATAGGGACGAGCGCACCCGCCTTCGCGGCGTGTACAATCGCGCTCCATTGCGGAGGTTCACTCAAGTGTCTGACACGCCGGCCAATTCGCAGCCGACCGCCACTTCCTCGCCGACTTCCACCCCCCCGCTCGCGCCCGACCCCAAGGTCGACAGGGGCGCCCTCGACCGCATCCGGGCGGAGATCCAGCTCGGCGACCGGGCCAAGATCTCCACCTACGGCGACCGCGCCCAGCGCGGCGTGACGAGCTACGCCGACAAGGTGCTGGCGCAGACGCGCAACCGCGAGCTGGGCGACACCGGCAAGCTGCTGACCGACATCATCATGAAGGCCAAAAAGCTCGATCCCGCCGCGCTGCAGGACGAGGGCTTCTTCGGCAAGCTGTTCGGCGGAGCCAAGGCGCAGGTCGAGAAATTCAAGGCGCGCTACGACGACGTGGCCGGCCAGATCGACGGCGTCGGCATCGAACTCGACAAGCGCCGCGAGGCGCTGCGCCGCGACATCGCGATGATGGACAATCTCCACGAGGAGACGCGCGCCTCCATCCTCGATCTCGAAACCTACATCGCCGCCGGCAAGCAGTTCATCGAGACCTTCCGCGCCGAGGAACTGCCGCGCCTGAAGGCCGCGTCGGAGACTGCGGCGTCCACCACTGACGGCGGCGGCCTCATGGAGGCGCAGGCCTACAACGACGCCGTGCAGGCGCTCGACCGTCTGGAAAAGCGCGTCTTCTATCTCCAGCAGGCCCGCCAGATCGGCATCCAGCAACTGCCGCAGATCCGCATCGTGCAGGCGAGCGACGAAACGCTCATGGAGCAGCTGCAGGCGTCCACGCGCCTCACCATTCCGCTCTGGAAACAGAAGATGGTGCTGATCCTCGGCCTCAACCGCCAGCGCGAGGCGCTCGACCTGCAGAAGACCGTCACCGACGCGACCAACGAAATGCTGCGCCAGACCTCCGACATGATGAAGGACCAGGCCATCGACATCGAAGAGCAGTCGCAGCGCGGCATCGTCGATCTCGAAACGCTCGAGAAGACGAATGTCGATCTGATTGAAACACTGTCAGGCGTGATCCGCGTGCAGGAGGAAGGCCGCCTCAAGCGCGCCGAAGTCGAGACGCGGATGGAGGCGCTGAGCGGCGAACTGCGCAAGGCGCTCACTGACAACACCGCGCGCTGACGCGATGAACGAAACGCGCGCGCTGACGGCGGGCGGCGTGGCGGCGGCGCTCGCGCTGCCGGTTGCGGTGCTGGTGTTCAGGCTGCCGGTGTTCGCGGGCATCGCCGTGGCGGCGCTGGCGTACGGCGCGGCGTTCTTCGCGTTCGGGCGCGGGCCGCGACGGCGCGGCGCCGTCCCCTCGCCGGTCTCCGCGCCCGTGCTCGCGGTGATGATGGCGCGCAACGATCAGCTCCGTCTCCTCCACGCAGCCGACGCCGTGGGCGATCCGCTGGTGCGCAGACATGCGGGCGCCATGGCGCATACGGCGCACGCGATCATCGCCGCCGTGGATGAGGATCCCTCGTCGCTGCTCACGGTGCAGCGCTTCCTCACCTACTATCTCCCGCGCAGCGCGACGCTGGTGGAAAGCTACCGGGTCCTTGAAGCCGAACCGCTGCGCAACGCGCGCCGCCTCGCCGAAATCGCGGCCCTCGTCGGCAAACTCGACACGGCCTTCACCCGCTACGCCGACCGCCTGCACGACGACGCGCTGAAGCTGCTCGACGTGGAGATGCGGCTGGTGGAAACGTCGCTGCAGGAAGACGATCTCGGCGATCCGCCGCGGGGGTAATGTATTGGCGACGAGGACCGCGGGCCTATGGCCCGCATCGGAGCGTATGCACACGCGCCGGCGGGCCAGCCGATGTCCGAATGCGGGCCATAGGCCCGCGGTCCTCATCACGAACCACCGGCGCCCCCCTGCCCTAGCGCCAACTGGCGCGCCCCGCGCTTGAGGCGCACACTTCGACAAAACACAAAGGGAGCCCGCGATGCCTGAATTTGATCTCGTCGTGCGCGGCGGCACGGTCGTCGACGGAACGAACGGCGCGCTGTTCGAGAGCGACGTCGGCGTGAAGGACGGGCGCATCGCCGCTGTCGGCAAAGGCCTCAAGGCGGGCGCCGAGGAAATCGACGCAAAGGGCCTCATCGTCACGCCCGGTTTCATCGACGTGCATGCGCACTACGACGGCCAGGCGATCTGGGACGACCGGCTCCAGCCCTCCACGCAACACGGCGCGACGACGGTGATCATGGGCAATTGCGGCGTCGGCTTTGCGCCGTGCAGGCCTGCGGACCACGACGCGCTCATCACGCTGATGGAAGGCGTCGAGGACATTCCGGGCGCGGTGATGGCCGAGGGCCTGAAGTGGACGTGGGAGACTTTCCCGCAATATCTGGACGCGGTCGCCGCGCGCCCGCGCGACGCCGACATCGCCGCCTACGTTCCGCACGGCCCCGTGCGCGTCTATGCGATGGGCGAACGCGCCATCGCGCGCGAAGCGGCCACCGACGACGACATCGCCTTCATGCGCCGCCTCGTGGAAGACGGCCTGCGCGCGGGCGCCGTCGGCTTTTCCACCTCGCGCACGCTCGCGCACCGCACCGCCGCAGGCGATTTCACGCCCACCTATCGCGCCGCGCACGCCGAACTGCGCGGCGTCGGCGCGGCGCTGAAGGCCTCGCCCGGCGCGACGTTCCAGATGATCACCGACTGGGAGGACATCGACGCCGAGTTCGCCGCGCTCACCGACATCGTGAAAGGCTCCGGCGGCAAGGGCACGTTCACGCTGCTGCAGAACGACGCCGTTCCCGAACTCTGGCTCGACGTGATGAAGCATCTCGAAGCCGCCAACGCGCAGGGCGCCGAGATCACGGGCCAGGCCATCGCACGGCCCATCGGCGTGCTCATGGGCCTCGACGCCTCGATGCACACGTTCCGCTATCGCCCGACGTACAAGGCGATCGCGCATCTGCCGCTTTCCGAAAAGGTCGCGCGCATGCGCAATGCTGAGGTCAAGCGCCAGATCCTTGCCGAAGAGGATGAGGACGCCCACCTCTTCATCAAGTTCCTCGGCGGACGACTCGACCGCTTCTTCGCCCTCGGCAAGGATCCGGACTACCTGCCCTCCCCCGACAACTGCATCACCGCACGCGCGCAACGCGAGGGCCGCGATCCGTTCGAGTATCTCTACGACGTGCTGCTTGAAGATGAGGGCCGCGCGCTCATCTATGTGCCGCTGACCAATTTCACCGATCCGTCGGGCGAAGTGATCCGCAAGATGATCGCGCACCCGCAGACGGTGCCAGCGCTCGGCGACGGCGGCGCGCACCTGGGCACCATCTGCGATGCGAGCGTGTCGACGTTCCTGCTCATGGAATGGGTCCGCAAGCGCAAGGAGATGTCGCTCGAGGAAGCGGTTTTCCGCATGACGAAAAAGCCCGCGACGATGTTTCGCCTGAACGACCGCGGCGTCATCGCACCGGGCATGAAGGCCGATCTCAACGTGATCGACCTCGACAATCTCGCCATCGAGGCGCCGCGGATGTCGTACGATCTCCCCGCGGGCGGCAAGCGCTTGCTGCAGGGCGCACGCGGCTATCGCGCGACCGTGCTGTCAGGCGCCGTCACCTATCGCGATGGCGCGGCGACGCGCGCGATGCCGGGGAAACTCGTGCGGGGCGCGCAGGCGGCGTGATCAACCCTCGCCCGCTTGCGGGAGAGGGTGGAGCGAAGCGCCGGGTGAGGGAACAGCGGCGCAGAACGAGTCTCATCCTGAGAGACCGGGCCCTCGCCCTGACCTCCGCTTCGCTCCGGTCTGCCCCTCTCCCGCACGCGGGCGAGGGTCAGGCAGCCCGCTTCGCCGCGAAATCAACATCGCTTTCATCAAGGAACGCCTTGATGTGCGGCACACTTTCGGCCGCGCGCGAGACGAGGAAGAGGTGACCCCCGGCGACGACTTCGAGCCGCGCGCGCGGGATGAGGCGCTGCAGGATCTTGCCGTTCACCAGCGGCACGATGCGGTCCTCGCTGCCCATGAGCACGAGCGTTTTCTGGCGCAGGAACGGCAGGAACGGCGCGCTCGTCCAGCCGACCATCGCGCCGAGCTGGTAGGCGTAGCCCACGCGCGTCGGCGGCGAGATGCGGTCCGCGTGATCGCCGGCGGCGGTTTCCTCGTCGCCGTAGAGCGCGCGGAAATTGTCCGTCATGAACTTGGTATCGAAATAGCGGCGCGGATTGGCCATTTTCGACAGCGCGCCGATTTCGCCCGGGACCATGAGCATGCCCGGAGAGGTGGCCGCGAGAATGAGCTTGCCCACGCGGCTTGGATGCTGGAACGCAAACTGCTGCGCCATGCCCCCGCCCCACGACACGCCCATCACGTCGACCTTGTCGTAGCCGAGATGATCGAGGAGCCGCATCGTCATGCGTGCAATCATCCACGGCCGGTACGGCAGGCGCGGCGGCGGCGAACCGCCCACGCCCGGCATGTCGAACGTCACGATGTCGCGATCGGCGATCCACTCGGCCAGCGGCGACATCAGCTCGATATTCGCACCGATGCCGTTGAAGAACAGGATCGGGCGCCTATCTCCGGAGCCGGGGCGCGCCTTCCACACCGCATAGCGGATTTCACGACCGCCGATGCGTTCGATCTCGATCTTCGGCCTGCGGCCGTCAGAGGTGTGCATCAGGCTTTTTTCCTTGTGCGTTTGGGCTTGCCGTCCTCGAACGCATACGCGCCGGGGGCCGCATCGCCGGGCGGATGACTGGCTGCGCCGAGTTTCGCAGGCGCCTTCTTCGTCGGGCCGGAGCGCGCGACGAGCCATTCCTTCCAGTGCGGCCACCATGAGCCGGCCTGTTCGCTCGCGCCGCCCATCATCCACTGATCGGTCGTCGGCGGCGGCTTGTTGGGGTTGCGATAGTATTTCGCCTTCGGATTGCCGGGCGGATTGAGCAGCGCCTGGATGTGCCCCGAATGCGAAAGAACGAACTCGATGTTCTCCGAACCCAGGAGCTGCGTCGTGCGATAGCAGGCCTTCCACGGCGTGATGTGATCGGTGACGCCGGCGACGATGAAGCAGTCCTGCTTCACCTTCGTCAGGTCGATCTTGTGGCCCGCGAGCTCGACCTTGCCCGGATTGACGAAGGGCTGTTCCTCGTAGACGCGCAGATAGTCCGAATGCAGCTGCGCAGGGAGGTTGGTGGAATCGTTGTTCCAGAACAACACGTCGAACGGCGGCGGATCATCGCCGTGGAGATAATTGTTGACGACGTAGTTCCAGACGAGATCATTGGGCCTGAGCCACGCAAACGTCCGCGCGAGCGAAGCCCCTTCCAGCACGCCCTTCTTCGCCGAGCGCCTTCTCGCCATCTCGATGCCGTTCTTCGACACCAGCGCGCCGACTTCGCTATCGATCATCTGCGGATCGAGTACGCACACCATCAGCACGAAGGCGTTGACGCGCTCATCGCCCATGGCGGCGAGTTTCGAGAGCAGCGTCGCCGTCGTGATCCCGCCGGAGCAGGCGCCGGAGACGTTGATCTTTTTCGACTTGGTGATGGCGGTGACCACATCCATCGCCTCGATCAGCGAGTCCACATACGCATCGAGCCCCCAGCCGCGATGTTCGGCCAGCGGATTGCGCCACGACACGACGAACACCTGGATGCCCGCATCGAGCAGGAATTTCACGATGCTCTTTTCGGGCGTGATATCGTTGACGTAGAACTTGTTGATCTGCGGCGGAATGACGAGCAGCGGGATCTTGTGCACGTCCGGCGTCGTCGGCGTGTACTGGATCAGCTCCATCATCTCGGTCTTGCAGACCACCGCGCCCTTGGACGTGGCGACATTCTTGCCGAGCTTGAACGGCTTCTTGTCGACCTGGCTGACGAGCCCGTCGTTCTCGGTGATGTCCTCGTAGGCGTTCCGCAGTCCCCGCACGAGCGAGCCGCCGCCGGTATCGAACGCGCGCTTGATCGCCGAGGGGTTGCCGATCAGCGTGTTCGTCGGCGAGAGGGAATCGAGCAGCATCTGCACGACGAAATTGGCGCGCGCGCGCTCCAGTTCGTCGAGCTTCAGGTCCTTTATCCACGCAGCCGTGCCCTTCTGCACCGCGAGGTAGTATTGCATCCCCGCCTTGTAGAACGGGTTCTTCGCCCACGTCGGATCGAGGAAGCGCTTGTCCCTCGGGTCGGGCGCGAGATCGGACTTCTGCGTGACGATCTTCACCACGTCCTCAGAGAAGGACTTCAGGTGCTTCACCGCCGTCACCGGCTTGCCCGCCGTCTCACGCAGCATCACCGCCACCGCGCCGACGAGGTCCTCGCGTGCGAGGCCCACGATCGGGTTCAGCGCCACCACATGATCCGGCGCCTCGGGACCGAGATCGAGTCCGCCGCCACTGGATTTTGGGGCCATATCCGCCCTCCCTGTCGCGATCCGCCTCTGGCGTGCGGATTCGCCTTTCTGGTTCAAGGTGCGGAAAGGTGCGGGCGCATAGCCCCATGAGTCAACGCGCTTCGGCGCAGACGGGAGATCGAAGTCCTTGAAAACACGGGACCGCATTCTGACGGCGTCACTCGCCCTCTTCAACGAGGAGGGCGTCAGCGGGCTGTCCGCCGTCGATATCGCCGCCGCGCTGGGCATCTCTCCGGGCCACCTCTACTACCACTTCAAGGGCAAGGCGGAGATCGTCTCGACCCTCTTCACCGCCTACGAGGCGGAACTTGCGCTCGTGCTCGACGGCGCGGTCGCCGCGCTCGCAAAACCCGATGCGGACCTCGCGACGATGGAGACCCAGCTCCGCATCCTGCTCGAGGAGACGCAGGACATGCGATTCCTCTTCCGCGAAACCGGCGCGCTCGTCGCCGCCTATCCCGAAATCGCCCCCCGCTTCCGGCGCGTGATGAGCGCGCAGTACGGTTGCGTGGTCGACATGCTGACCGCGCTGGCGGGGCGGAAAAAGCTGAAGGCGAAAGCAAACCTCGTCGACGCGCTGGCGCGTCAGGTCGTGCTCGGGCTTTCGTTCAAGCTGCTCCAGCTCGACCTTGAGGGCGATGCCGGCGCGCCGCGCGCACGGGTGGCGCGCGCGGCGGCCGAGATCATGGCGCCGATCGCGGCGCTCGCAGGCTAGCGCTTGGCGCGCGCGGCGGGGCGTTTGGCGGCGACCGCGCGGCGCACGGTCTTGGCCGCCTTCGCAACGACGGGCTTGGCGCCCACGCGCTTGGCTTCGAGCGCTTCGACACGCTTCGAAAGTTCCTCCACCTGCTTGGCGAGCGCCAGCGGGTTGAACGGCGCGATGGCCTCATCGACCGCCTTGCGGACCGTTTCGACGCGCGACTTGAGCGCTGCGCGCTGCCCGGCGCGGAAATCCTGGATCTTGCCGATCACGCCCGCGACCTTCTGGGTCGCTTCATTCTCGGCGAGCCGGTCGCGCACCGCGTCCTCGAGCACTTCGCCGCGCGCGACAAGCTGTTCGAACAGTTCGTTGGCCGAGCCGGTCGCCTTGCCCACGCGGTCGGTGGCTTCGGCGAACATGCGCCCGTACGCGCCCACGCCCGCCAGCCAGATCTTGCGCGCCACGTCTTCGGCGTGCGCGGCCTCGATCACCTTTTTCGTCGCCATCTGCATGTCTCCGGTCGGCGCCCCTGCGCCATGGGGACGGGTTCTAGGGAGATCGTCTAGAAAGAGCATTCTAGGTTTCGCCGCCCGGGGTCGCGCTCGCCTGACGCGCGAACGCCGCCCGACGGCCCCTTTTCAGCCCTTTCAGGGGCGTTAGGATCGCCACAACCGAACTCAAGCCAGACGCCCCGCATCCAGCATGCCCGGCGCGGACAGACACGTTGAACCGCAGGACCGCCCTGATCTCCCTGGGTCTTTCTTGGGGCCGCACGCTGGGCGTCGGCGCCGGGGTGCTGGCGCTGCCCGGCTGTTTCGCATCGCGCGAGCCGCTGGTGACGGTACGCGAGAGCGCCCAGCTCTTTGGCGCGGGCGGATACGCCCGGCATGTCGCGTTCGACCGGATGGGCGGGGGGCCGCTGGCGAACGCGGTGTCCTACCGCTGGACTGGCGACGGCTACGAGATCGTCTCCCTCGCCAACCCCCGCGAGCGTGTCACCTATCGCGTGGCGCCGCTCGACCGCATCTGGCTCGTGGCGCAGGTGATCGAGGGCGGCCGTGCGACCTACGGCATCGGCAAGATCGACGGTCCGCGGGTGTGGACCTACGCGCCGGAGTGCAGCCAGCTCACCGACGCCGATCGCACCGAACTCAACCTGGAGGTCCTCGACAGCCAGACCTGCCTCGTCAGCGACCGCGCGCAGCTGCGCACCGTGCTGCAGCGGGCGCTGCAGCGGGGATTGCGTCCGCAGGGCTATTACGAAGTAACGCCCCCGCCCGCCGTTGCGCCGCCGCGTCCCGCCCGACCGCCCGAAGGGCCGCAGCGCTAATTCAGCCATCGCCGATCAGCGCGAGCCAGGCGTCCTCGTCGATCACGCGGACGCCGTGCGCTTCGGCCTCCTTCAGCTTCGAGCCGGCGCCGGGCCCCGCGACGACGAGATCGGTTTTTTTCGACACGCTGCCGGAGACTTTTGCGCCGAGCAGCGTTGCGCGCGCCTTCGCTTCGTCGCGGCTCATCCGTTCAAGCGCGCCGGTGAACACAACCGTCATGCCCGCCACCGGACTCGATGTCGCCGCCTTGCGCTCCGCCTGCGGCGTCACCTCTTTCAGGAGCCGCGCGAGCGCCGCGCGATTGTGGTCCTCCTCGAAGAAATCGCACAGACGCTCGGCCGCCACCGGACCGACGCCGTCGATGTTCACGAGCGCCGCGAAGGCCTCCTGCGGTTGCTGCTGCGCGGCGTCCTTGATGGCGGCGATGACGGACGGCCAGTCGCCGAACGTTTCGCTCAGGCCCTGCCACGCGCGCGTGTTCACGCCTTTCACGCTCGGCGCTGCGCCGAAGAGATCATCGCCGGCCTTCAGCGCGGGGGCCGCGGCGATCAGCGCATCGCGCGCGCCGGGACCGACTCCGCTGACGCGCACCAGCCTGCGATAGGCCTCTCCCGCACGTCCCTTCACCGCCGCATGGCATGCAGCCTCGAACGCGTCCCATGTCTCGAAATAGCGGGCGAGCACGCCGGCCGTCGTTTCGCCGATGTCGCGGATGCCGAGGCCGAACAGGAAGCGGGACAACTCCGGCGCGCGGCGCGCCTCGATCGCGGCGAGCAGGTTCGTCACGCTCTTTTCGCCATAGCCCTCGCGTTCGCTGATCATCGCGCGATGATCGGCGAGGCGGTAGATGTCGGCGGGCTCCTTGACGATGCCGATCTCGAAGAACTCCTCGATCTGCTTGTCGCCGAGGCCTTCGATGTCCAGCGCACGACGCGAGGCGAAGTGCTTCAGACGCTCCACCACTTGCGCGGGGCAGTTGAGGCCGCCGGTGCACCGCGCGACGACTGCGGCCTCGCCGGGCTCGATCTCGCGCGCCACGTGCGCGCCGCAGCGCGGGCACGTGGTCGGGAACACGAATTTCCGCGCACCCTTCGGACGCTTCTCGATGATGACGTCGACGAGTTGCGGAATGACGTCGCCTGCCCGCTGGATCACGACGGTGTCGCCGATGCGCAGATCCTTGCCGCCGCGGATCGCTTCGCCGTCGGCGCCGACGCCTGCGATGTAGTCGGCGTTGTGCAGCGTGGCGTTGGTCACCGTGACGCCGCCCACGAACACAGGCTCAAGCCGCGCCACCGGCGTCAGCGCGCCGGTGCGGCCGACCTGGATGTCGATGCCCGCGAGCACTGTTTCAGCCTGCTCTGCCGGGAATTTGTGCGCGATGGCCCAGCGCGGACTGCGCGAGACGAAGCCGAGGCGCTGCTGCAGGTCGAGGCGGTCCACCTTGTAGACGACGCCGTCGATTTCATACGCCAGTTTCGCGCGACCGGCGCCGATGGCCCTGTAGGCCGCGAGCAGTTCCTCCGCGCCGGCGCAGACCCGCATGCCCGGGTTGATGGGGACGCCGAACTTCTCCAGCACCATCATCGCGCCCGACTGCGTGTCCGCCAGCGGCGCGGAGATCTCCCCCCAGCCGTGCGCGAAAAAGCGAAGCGGCCGCGTCGCGGTGATCGCGGGATCGAGCTGGCGCAACGCGCCGGCGGCGGAATTGCGAGGATTGACGTAGGTCTGCTGGCCGGCTTCCGCGGCGCGTGCATTCATCGCGGCGAACGCGGCCTTTTCAATGTAGACCTCGCCGCGCACCTCGATGAGGTCCGGCGCCTTGCCCTTCAGCCTGTGCGGGATGTCGGCGATCGTGCGCAGATTCGCGGTGACGTCCTCGCCCTCGCGCCCGTCGCCGCGCGTGGCGCCCAGCGTGAAGACGCCTTTTTCGTAACGCAGGTTCGCGGAAAGCCCGTCAATCTTCGGCTCCGCCGTGATCGCGATCGAAGCGTCGTCGTCGAGGTTCAGGAAGCGCCGCAGCTTCTGCACGAAGGCCGGCACGTCCCCGTCGTCGAAGGCGTTGTCGAGCGACAGCATCGCCACGCCGTGGCGCACCTTGCCGAACTTCTCCGCCACCGCCGCGCCCACGCGCTCGCTGGGGCTGTCGGCGCGTTTCAGCTCCGGAAAGCGCGATTCGATCGCGGCGTTGCGGCGGCGCAGCGCGTCGTATTCGGCGTCGGAGACGCTGGGCGCATCCTTCTGGTAGTAGCGCGCGTCGTGCGCGGCGAGCTCGTCCGCAAGCGCGGCGAGTTCGGCCTCGGCCTGTCTTTTCGTCAGCTTTTCGACGGGTGTATCGCGCGCGGTCATGGCGGCGAGTCTGGCCTGTCAGCGCGCGCCTGTCATCGCCCGGAGAACGAAAATCAGAACACCCGGCCGAGCGTGCGCGAGAGCCAGCCACGGCGGCGCGCTTCCGGTTCGCCCACGACGGCCACGCCCCGCTCGCCCATCAGGGCGTAGGTGCGCTCGTACCATTTGTCGCCCGGGAAGTTGTAGCCGAGGATCGCCGCCGATTTCTGCGCTTCCTCGACGAGGCCGAGCGAGAGGTAGGCTTCCACAAGACGGTGCAGCGATTCCGGCACGTGGCTGGTGGTCTGCAGATGCGGATCGTCGATCACCTTCCTGAAGCGGTTGATCGCCGACAGATGCTGCTCGCGGTTGAGATAGAAGCGGCCGACCTCCATCTCCTTGCCCGCGAGCTGGTCGTAGGTCATGTCGATCTTCAGCCGGGCATCGCGCGCGTAATCGCTCTGCGGGAAGCGGCGCACCACGTCATTGAGCGCATCGAGCGTGAGTTCGGTGGTCTTCTGGTCGCGGCCCACGTCCATGATCTGCTCGAAATTGCAGAGCGCGATCAGATAGTAGGCGTAGGGCGCGCCTTCGTTGCCGGGGTGCAGCTGGATGAAGCGCCGCGAGGCCTCGACAGCTTCGTCGTACTGGTTGGACTGGTACTTCGCGTACGCGGTCATCAGCATCGAACGACGCGCCCACGAAGAATAGGGGTGCTGGCGCTCCACTTCCTCGAAAGCCGTGGCGGCCTCCGCCCAGCGGCGCTGGTCCACGAGATCGGCGGCGCGATTGTAGAGCTGCTCGACGGGCTGCTCCTGATACTGGAGCCGCTGCTCCTTCTCCTTGCTGGCGCAGGCGGCGAGCGCGGCGGCGAGCGCCACCGCGAGGAGCACCTGGGACATACGCTTTGAGCGGAGCTTCATACGGACGGGCCCTCGTGGGCCGCCGGGGTCTTGCCCGGTCGGCGATTTGTGTCTGGCCGCGCGCCGGTCGCGCGGCTCCCCATGTGAGCGGCTGGAATACATGAGCCGCGCGCCGCCGCAAAGCGCCGCCGCAGCAGTGTCATGGTCGGGAAAAAAGGCGGCCTCGGGGCGCCCGGCGCCGAACGGCTCAGCCAACCGCCGCAAACGTGGAGACCTGGCGCTCGGCCATGGCGGCCAGGACGTCCGGCGGCGCCCAGCGCCACGCCCGCGGGGTGTCGAGCAGCGCCTGCACGAGCTTCACGTTCAGCGCGTGTCCGGGCTGGTCGGCTGTGTAGCGACCGAGAATCGGCGCCCCGGCCAGCGCCAGATCGCCGATGGCGTCGAGAATCTTGTGGCGGACGAATTCGTCCTCGAAGCGCAGGCCGTCATCGTTCACCACGCGGCCGCCATCGATCACCACGGTGTTCTCGTAGGAGGCGCCCAGGCCGCGACCGATCGCGTGGAGCTTGTCCACATCCGACAGGAAGCCGTAGGTCCGCGCATCGGCGATCTCGTGAAGAAAAGCATCCCGCCCGGGGAAATAGCGCCGCCGCTGCACGCCGATCGGCGCGTCGGCGTAGCGGATGGTCACGTCGAGCTCGGCGCGTTCGGCCGGTTCGAGGCAGGCCGACTTGTCGCCCGAGACGACGGAAATCCGTTCGACGATCTCGATGCTGCGGCGGGTGGCGTGCTGGGCCTTCCGTCCCGCGCTCATCAGCAGCTGGACGAACTGCGCCGAGGAGCCATCGAGGATGGGCAGTTCCGGGCCGTCGGCCTCCACGATCAGGTTGTCGATCTCAAGGCCCGCGCAGGCGGCCAGGAAATGCTCCACCGTGGCGATCTCGACGCCGGCGCGGTTGCGCAGCGTGGTGCCGAGATTGGTGGAGGCGACGCAATCAGCCGTCGCCGGGATGCGGGCGTCGCGATCCTTCTCGTCGCCGCGCACGAAGATGACGCCGGTGTCGGCGGGAGCCGGCCGGATCGACAGCCGCACGCGCGCGCCGGTGTGGACGCCGATGCCCGCGCAGACCGCCGGGCTCGAAATGGTGTGCTGTACGTCCAACGCGGCGACTTTCAACTCGGCGACCTTCAGGCTGGGCCCCGCCGGACGCGCACGTCCGGACCCCGGAGGTTCCGTTAGAGTCCCCGCCCTCCCGCCTCAACACAAAGACCGTTACGGTTTGTGACCGTTAACCTCTGCTACGGGCGCGGCCCCAGAATGCGACGCCGCAGCCCTTGGCTTCGCCTGAAACGTGTATCATTCCCCTTCCCATGAGCTCGCCCAGCGCCACCAGTCCTGAAGACGCCCGCCGTGCGTATGAATCCCTCATGACGCGCGCGCAGTCCGGCGAGGGGCCGGACGCGGCCGAAGCCGCCCGCCGCGCCGGCGCATTGGCGCGGAGTTTCGACAACCAGCGCGCCCTGGCCGCCTTCGAACGTGCGATCGCGCTCGATCCCGAACACTTCGCCGCCCACCTCGGGCTCGCCCGGATCCTGTCCGCAGCCGGGGACAACGCCGCCGCGTGGGACCGCGCCGTCCGCGGGTTCCGGTGCGCCAGGGAACCGCGCGAGCGCGCGATCGCGGCGCACGACCTCGGCGACCTCGCCATGCGCGCCGGCCGGCTGGACGAGGCGCGCGACGCCTTCACCGCCTTCAGGACCGTGCACGAGGAGCTCGGCCGCCAGGCGCCCGACGACCTGGAGATCCAGCGCAACATCGCCCTCGCGTGGGGACGGCTCGCCGATATCGCGGCGATGAAGGGCGACGCGGCCGAGGCGCGGCGCGGCTACGAGGAAAGTATCGACCTCAGCATCCGCCTCGCCGAAATCGACAAGGCCAATGGCCAGTTCGTCGCCGATGTCGGCGTCGGCCACGAGCGGCTTGGCGATCTTGCAATGGCCATCGGCGACCTCGCGCGCGCGCGCGTCCATTTCGAGGAAAAGCGCCGACTGATGGAAAACCTCGTCGCGCGCGATGGCGGCAATCCGGACTGGGCGCGCGACCTCGGGGCGAGCTGGGCCAAGCTCGGCGATCTCGCCCGCGCGCAGGGCGACGTCGCCGCCGCCCGCGCCGCACACGAACGCGGCCTCGCGGTGCGCACGCAGCTTGCGTTGCGCGACGCCGGCAACACCGACTGGGCGCGCGATCTCGCGCTGTCGTGGAAAAAGCTTGGCGACGCCGCGCGCGCCTCGAACGACCATGCCGTCGCGCGCGCCAGCTACTGGCAGGGCATCGGCGTGGTCGACCGCCTCGTCAAACGCCGCCCCGACGACGCCGAATACGCCCGTGAACTCGCCGGCCTGTGGGCGCGCGTGGGCGACACGGCGCTGGCGGAGAACAACATCGACGCCGCGCGCGACGGCTTCCGCGAGTCGATGGCGATCATCTCCGAGTGGACGATGCGCGATCCCGCCAATCCCTTCTGGGCGCGCGAAAGCGCGGTGGCGCACGATCGCAGCGGCGATGTGGCCGTGCGCGCCGGCGACATCGCGACCGCCGCCAACCACTTCAACACCGCGCGCGAAATCCGCGAATCTTTCGCCGCGCGCGAAGCCACGCCCGGGCCATGGACGCGCGATCTCGCCGTCAGCGACACCAAACTCGGGGATGTCGCGCTCGCCGCGGGAGGCGCCGAGCAGGCGCGCCGCCGTTTCGAGGCGAGCCTCGCCACGCGGCTCGAGTTCGCGCGCCGCGCGCCGCAGGACCCGTCGATGAAGCGCGATCTCGCGATCTGCCTTGAGCGTCTCGGCATGGCGGCGGCCGCGGCGGGCGATCCGCGCGCCGCACGCAGCGCCTGGGAGCAGGAGCTCAGGATCGCCGACGGCCTGCGCAACCTGGCCCCCTCCGATCCGCGCACGCGCCGCTTCCAGGCGGTCGTCCACGCACTGCTCGCCACCCTCGGCGAGGCCGACCAGGGCGAGCACCGCAACCGCGCCATCGCGATGCTGGAGGACCTGAAGAAGGAAGGCCGCCTCACCCCCCGCGACGCGCCGCTGCTGGAGAAGCTGAAGAGCGAGTAGCTGGGCATTTGGTGTTTTTGGCAAACATCAATAGCCTGCACTGCGGGGAGGCGCAGACATGATCGGACCCGGCCTGCTCACAAGGGCGCTCAGCATACCTAGGGTAACCGATCGTGACGGTCGTCAGTGGCAGTACCACTCACGCTCCGACGACCATTCGAAGGTCGCCTCCGTTGCGATCCTGATCGATCTGTTGGTGGCCTCTCGCGCGTTACGCCAGCAAATTGAAGCGGGCAGTGTGTGCTTTGGCTTTGATCACGAGATGCGAGACTACCGGGTAAACCGGAAGAAGAACCTTGATCTGGTGCTTGCGCGCCCGACGGGCTCGAAATCAGGCCCGACGATTGCTGACTACGCGTCACGACTGCGGCTGCCCCTTTCGCAACCGGAAGCAGAACTTCTGTCATCACTGCCAACAATTCGGCAGGGCCCTGTCGGAGCCGTGTTGCTCGCGCTGGAGGCAAAGGCATGCATGACGGAGCACATAAAGGCGAGGCCCCGCCTCTACGATGAACTAAATTCGAGCCATCTGACCATTCACGGCGATCACTCGACAGCGATTGCGGTGGGGTTCACGATGATCAACTTCGCGAGCACATTCGTCAGCCCGACGAACTCAGGGAAGACCAATATCCATCGCCAGCCAGACGTCACCAACGGGGTACTGTCAAAACTTGCGGAGCTGCCGCGTGCTAGCAAGTCTGGCGAAGAAGGTTATGACGCCTTCGGGATCATTGTCGTTGACTGCAAGAACGACGGGTCGCCGGTCAGCTTGCTACAAGCGTCACCTGCACCGGGGCCAGACAGCATTTTCAACTACGAACGGATGATCGACCGAACTGCGTTGCTGTTCGATACGAGGTTCAAACACGCCTAGCGCGAGCTATGCCGCGAACAGTGGCAGGTCATCGCTCGAATGAGGCGTTCGCTCGCCACGCAGGTACGCCAGATGATTTTCTATTGCGAATATGAAACCCGGCGGAAAACGCAAACTTGAACGCCGGGTGCGCTCAAGGAAGCCAGCGGTCGCGCGCTCGGATAGCGGTCTCCCCTGAAACTTCAGGAACGCCTGCAAGGGCTGCCGTCGAGCCCTCTCCGGCCTGTCGTTGATTTCCACTGCATACCGGCTAACGCCATCAAATCTGGCGGCACGAGGCCAGCGCGCGTTTTTCGACAACGCGACGTCGCGCCCTGTCTCGTACGCCCTAGGCGAAAGCAGTCGCTTCCCGAGCCATTTGGCGGCCGGAACGGTTACGGCGTTTCCGACCAGCGACCAACGCCAAGATGCGCGCCCGCTCTCAGCGGCAGGCGCTGTCCAATCGACAGGAAAGCCTTGCAAGCGTTCTGCATCGCGAATGTCGGGCGTGACTACTTCGCCACTTGGCAACAGGATCGCCGGCGGCGACGGAATCCCTATCGTCGACCCATTTTTGAGCGTCGGCACACAATCGGCCCCCCACCCCAACCCGCGAATTCCTTCAGTCCAGTAGAAGCCGTGCGCGTGGGTTCTCAAGGTCGTCGCAGGCGCAACGACTTCCACCTCGTCTGTAAGAAGTACGGTGGCGGGATCGCCTACCCTACTGGCGAGGAAAAACACCCGCTCGCGGCGCTGTGGAAGCCAAGATAGCGAGTTCACCACACGATAGGCCCACCGATACCCTCTTTCCTCGAACGCCTCGACAACGCGACGCATCCCCCGCCCTCCGTCGAGGCTGAGCATGAAAGAAACATTTTCAAGGAGCACCCATGGAACAGGCGACTTGTCGATCAAGCGAAATACGGAATCGACCAGTCCTGACTTCGCGCCGCCAATTCCGGCGGTCTTGCCCGCCTGGCTGAGATCTTGACAGGGAAATCCCGCTGTCACGAGTTCAATGCCGCGCGGCAGACTCTTAATCTCCCTGATGTCGCCTGCATTGTCCGCGTCGAAGCGGGCGCTCAAAACCGATCTTGCTGGCTCCCAAACCTCGGAAAAGAAGATCGCCTCGCAGCCTGCGGCTGACAGCCCCAGTTCAAGTCCGCCAATACCTGCAAACAGTCCTGCGACTCGCATGGCGCACTCCCACCGCCCTTAGCTAGTCCGATGCGGCTAAAAAGTCCAAGCGCTCAATTCAGGGTTGTGATTGTCAGCGCGGTGTCATCTGCCGGCGCAGGAACGCCGGGATCTCGAGATCCTCGTCGTTCGGGGGATGGTCGTCGTGCACGTCCTGCGGCTCGTGCTCGATCATCGGCGGCGGCGGACGTTGCTCTTCGCCGGCGCCGTTCATCCAGCCGAACAGGTTGAAGCCGCCCTTCTGCTTTTCTTCCTTGCCGCGCGCGAACGTGGGGCGCGGCTCATCGTAGGCGCCGACGGCTGGCGCTGTCGGCGTGAGCGCGGGCGGCGGCGCCTGTTCCAGCGCGGCGGCGGCGCGGCGCTGCTGCACGCCGCCGTACACGTCCGCGGCCTTGCGCGCCGGCGGCACCACCGTGTTCATCGTCACGATGGCTTCATCGTCGATGCCGGTGGCGACGATGGAGACGCGCATGGAGCCGTGCATCGTCTCGTCGAACGTCGAGCCGAGGATGATGTTGGCGTTGGGATCGACTTCCGCACGGATCTCGTTGGCGGCGCTGTCGACCTCGTAGAGCGTCATGTCGAAGCCGCCGGTGATGTTGATGAGGACGCCCTTGGCGCCTTTCATCGACACGATGTCGAGCAGCGGATTGGTGATCGCGCCGTGGGCGGCGTCGATGGCGCGGTTCGGGCCGCCGGCCTCGCCAGTACCCATCATGGCGGTGCCCATCTCGGCCATGACCGTGCGCACGTCGGCGAAGTCGAGGTTGATGAGGCCCGGCATGACCATCAGGTCCGTCACGCCGCGCACGCCGGAGTAGAGGATCTGGTCGGCCATCTGGAACGCTTCCGCGAAGGTCGTGCGGTCGTTCGCGATGCGGAAGAGATTCTGGTTCGGGATGACGATCAGCGTGTCGACGTGCTTGCGCAGCTCCTGCACGCCCGCTTCGGCGAGCTGCATGCGGCGCTGACCCTCGAAGTGGAACGGCTTGGTGACCACGGCCACGGTGAGGATGCCGCGCTCACGCGCCGCGCGCGCGATGACGGGCGCAGCCCCCGTGCCCGTGCCGCCGCCCATGCCGGCCGCGACGAACACCATGTGCGCGCCGTCGAGGAAGGCCATGATCTCGGGGGTGGATTCCTGCGCCGCCGCCTGACCCACTTCCGGGCGTGCGCCGGCGCCGAGTCCCTCGGTAATCGCGGCGCCGAGCTGCATGCGGTTTTCGGTCTTCGCGCGCAGCAGCGCCTGCGAATCCGTGTTGGCGACGACGAACTCAACGCCCTGCAAGCGGGCGTCGATCATGTTGTTCACGGCGTTGCCGCCCGCGCCGCCGACGCCGAACACCACGATGCGCGGCTTCAGTTCGTTCACGGCGGGTGTGCTCCCATGGATCATTCGTCACCATTTCGAGTCGGCAGACTCGCCGATCACGCACCATATGGCCCGGAATCAGATGTTTTCACAGACTCGAATGCGCCGCGCCAGCGATCGAATGCAGCTTCAGAAATTTTCTTTGATCCACGCGACGGCCTGCGTGACCATCTCCCCGCCGCCGACACGATCCGCCGGCTCTGGCGCGGCTGCGCGCTGACGCGCCAGAGCCGGCTTCGCGGCCGTAAACCTTTCGAAGCCGCAACGAAGCACGCCGGTCGCGAGCGCGTAGGACGCGCAGGCCGCGCCGTTTTCGAAGCCGGCGAAGCCGGTCGGATGCGCAAGCCGCACGGGGCGTCTGAGGATGCGGTGGGCGATCTGGCGGATGCCCGGCGTCAGGCTGACCCCGCCCGTGAGCGCGATGCCCAGCGCATCGGGTCCGTCAGGAACTTCGGCGGCGGCGAGCCGCGCCGCGATCCGCTCGAAGATCTCTTCCAGACGCGGCAGCAGCGCCTCGGTGAACGCGCCGCGCAGGGCGACGCCCGGCTCAAGCCTGCCGTCGTCGCCCAGCACCGGCACCTCGATGGCCTCGCCGGAGTCGAAATCGCCGCTCAGGGCGCCGTGGACGAGCTTGGCCCGCTCGGCGACGGCGAACGTCGTCTTCAGGCGGGCCGCCAGATCGAGCGTGAGCCGCGCGCCGCCGCCGGAGACGGTTTCGGCGTGCCGGATGACGCCGTCCTGGAACACCGCGATCCCCGCGCCGCCCTCGCCGAGATCGATTACCACAGCGCCGGCTTCGCGTTCTTCGGGGGTCAACACGGCGTGACCGGCCGCGAACGGCCCGGCGACGGTGAAGGCGGGGCCGGAAAAGCCGGCCTGAACGATCAGGGCTTCCGCTTCGGCGACGGCCTCCGCCGGCGCATGGACGAGGCAGACTTCGGCCGCCAGCTCCTGTCCCGGAAGGCCGCGCGGATCCATGATCGGTTCCTGGTCGTCGATGCTGTAGCCGACCGGCTGGGCGTGCAGCAGGCGGCGGCCCTCGAGATCTGCGGTCGCGCGTGCGGCGTTGATCGCCGCGATCACGTCGCGCGGCGCAATCTCGCCCTTGCGGATGCGGATGACGCCGACGGCGCGGGTTGTGACAAGATCGGGGCCGGCGTAGGCGGTCGCGAAGGCGGGCATGACGTCGCCGGCCATCCGCAGCGCCTGGTCGGCGGCGACGCGCAGCAGGCGGACCCGGGTGTCGGCGCTGACGTCGCCATGGCGGACGGCCATGGAGCCCGTCCCGAGGATGTCGACGGCGAGTTCGCGCGCGGCGTCCGCGGGCGCGGCGGCGATGAGACAGCTGATCTTGCCCGAGCCGATGTCGATGGCGGCCAGCGGCGTGCGTCCGGCGGTCCGGTCGCGCATCGACAGGCGGGCCTCGAACGCGCCCATCAGGCTCAGGCCCCCTGCGGCGCGGTGCGGGCGACGGCCGGACGCGGCGGCGGCGCAGCGACCGCGACAGGCTGCGGCTGACGCGCCTGCGTGATCACACGCCCAGGCTCACGCAGGTCGATGCGCGCATAGGCGCGATCCATCACGCCGTAGCGGGCCTGGAGCGTCTCCAGCCGCGCCATCGCGCCGACGGGATCTTCCTCGGGCAGCATGACGATCATCGAGTTCTTGAGATTGAGGTTCCAGCGCCGCTCGCCCACGCGCACGAAGGACGCGAGCCGCGCACGCAGCAGCGGCAGCTCCTCCAGCGCGTGCAGCGCGGGTTCGGCGGCGGGGCCCGCGCCCGGGCCGACGATGCGCGGCAAATTCCTGTAGACCGAGGCCTGCGCGCCGTGGACGCGCTCGCCCGCCGCATCGACGACCGTCAGCGTGCCGTTTTCCTGCCAGAGCGCGAACGCATCGCGCCGCTGCACCTTCACGCGGATCGTCGACGGCCAGAGCCGCTGCACCGTGGCGCTCTCGACCCAGTCGAGGCTCTCGACATTGTCCTTCATCGTCTGCGGGCTGGCGCCGACGATCGAGCGGCGACCGTCCGGCAGCACGACGCTGGCCACTTCCGTCTCGCGCTGACCTTCGACGCCCTGCACGTCGATGGTCGCGGTGAAGCCCGCCGCCGTCGCCATGCCGTCGGCGGCCGCGTAGAGCGCTTCACGCGCGCTGAAGAGATTGCCGCCGATCCACGACGCGCCGGCGATGGCCGCGCCGCCCACGAGCAGCACGCCCGCAAGCGTCACGCCGGGTTTGCGGTTCTTGCGCGCCTTGGCCATCTGCTCGGCGTAGGCGGCGCCTTCGAGCTTGATCTTGGCCAGACGCGGCATGGATTTCGGCTTCGGCGGCGGTCCGCCGCGATACTTGCGCGGTTTCACCGGGGCCATGATGCGTCCTCCAGGATCCAGGTGACGAGTTCGTCGTAGCTCATGCCCAGATGCGCGGCCTGTTCGGGCGCGAGCGAGGTGGGCGTCATGCCGGGCTGCGTGTTGACTTCGATGAGGCAGACCTTACCGGTCTTCTCGTCCCACTTGAAATCCGAGCGCGTGAGGCCGCGGCAGCCGAGCGCATCGTGGGCGATCTCGGCCCAGCGCATCATCTTCCCGGTCATCTCGGACGAAATTTTCGCCGGCAGTTCATGGCGCGAGCCGCCCGCAGCGTATTTGGCATTGTAGTCGTACCACTCGCCGGCGGGGATGATCTCGGTGACGGCCAGCGCACGCGGGCCCGCCTTCTCGCCGAGCACGGCGACGGTGTATTCGCGCCCGCCGACGAACTCCTCGACGAGCACGTCCTCGCCGTAGGTCCAGTCGGGATCGAGCAGCTGTTCGGGCGGGCGGTTGGCGCCCTCGCGGACGATGAACACGCCGACCGACGAGCCCTGCGCGTTCGGCTTGACCACATAGGGCGGCGCCATCGGGTGCGTCTTCGCCGCCTCGTGGCGGTCCATCAGCTTTCCGGCGGCCAGCGGAATGCCGTAGCCGGCGAGCACCGCCTTGGCCTTGTTCTTGTCCATCGCCAGCGCCGAGGCGAGCACGCCCGAGTGCGAGTAAGGAATCCGCAAGTAATCGAGCACGCCCTGCACGCGGCCGTCCTCGCCCCACGCGCCGTGGAGCACGTTGATCACCTTGTCGGCCTTGAACGCCTTGAGCCGTTCGACCCAGTCCTCGTCCTGCGGATCGATCTCGCCGACCTCGTGGCCGAGCCGCTTCAGGGCCGCCACGCAGCCTGCGCCGGTCGAAAGGCTGACCGGACGTTCGGGGCTCAGGCCCCCCAGCAATACCGCGACGCGCGCCATCCAAGGCTCCCAGTTCAAACATCACCAAAGCGCGTTCAGGTTAAGGTTTTCCCCGCAACGGCGCCTGTTTCAGGCGCAGTCCGCAGAGAAATTTCGGCGCCCCCTTTTTCAGCGCGCCCGCCCGCTCAGGCGCCTGCTTTGGGGGCGCCCCGGCCGGGGGCCGCCCCTGTCACGGCCCGGACCGGCGCTTTCGGTTAGGCGGCGGACCACGGCGCCCGAGCCGGGAGGCGGAGGAGAACACATGGGACAGGTCGTCATCGCCTGCGCGCCGGAGGACGCGCGCCTCGGCGAACTGGTCGCGAAAGCCGTGACGGCGGGCGGCCGGGAGGCTGTCCTCCTGAAGAAGGGCCCCAGCCTGAAAGCCGAGAAGGACGCCTTCGACGCCGCCGACGCCCTCATTCTCCTGTGGTCCAGCCGGACGGTGGCGGACGCCGCCCTCGTCCGCGAGGCCTCGGCCGCCGCTGCGCGGGGCCGCCTCGTGGTCGCGCGCACCGACGCCACCCGCCCGCCGACCGCCCTGCGCACCCCGCGCAGCTACGCCCTGTCCTCCGCTCGCGCCCGGCGCGGCATCGACGCCCTGATCCAGTCGCTGCCGGCCGCCCCATCCCCAGTCCCGAATTCTTCTCTGGCCCGGAGCAAACGCATGAACCCGTCCCCCACGATCGACACAGCCGGCGGCCGCGACGAGCGCTCCACCTGGCGCGGCACGCTCGCCATCACGGCGCTCGTCCTCGCCGTGGCGTGGGCGGCCTACTTCGTCGTCTACGGCAAGCCGCCGCTGGACCTGCCGGCGCTGCTGGCGACCCTCAGGTAGGTGACGCGACCTTGAGGCCAATGATGCCCGCGAGGATGAGCCCGGCGCTCGCCACGCGCATCAGGTTGGCGCTCTCGTCCAGGAACACGACGCCGACAATGAACGCGCCCACCGCGCCGATGCCGGTCCAGATCGCATAGGCCGAGCCGAGCGGCAGCGCCTTCATCGCGAGCGAAAGCAGCGTGAAGCTCGCGATCATCGCCACGATCGTGACCGCGCTTTCAAACGGCTTCGTGAAGCCCGCCGACTGCTTCATGTAAAACGCCCACACGACTTCAAGCACGCCGGCGATGACGAGATAGATCCAGTGCATGGGGAGACTCCGGCGCGATGTCGCGACGGTAGGCGCGCGCGGGCGGGCGGGCAATTGTGGGCTGGGGTTGGGGCGAAGACTGGCCCTAAACAGAAATCCGTCCGCGCTGAAGACCGGAGCGCGCGGCCGCCCCCCCCCCCCCCCCCCCCCGCGGGTGAGGCGCCCCGCCAAGCGC
>CAZGYQ010000031.1:0-32411 GCA_964530695.1 uncultured Caulobacteraceae bacterium | reverse complement strand
CTTGCTGAAGCAAGCGTCGACCTCTCCCGCGGGCGGGAGAGGTGGGTCAGATGAGAAATGAAACGCGGCCGCTCTCTCGATCTTCACCTCGGTGAGAAGACAAGGCGCTGGTGGACGCGTGCGGTCGTCGCGCTGCTTGTGCTTTTCGCGCTCGACGTGACGCTGCCGCCGCCGCTTGAGCGCGCGCAGGTGGTCTCGCCCGTGGTGCTCGACAAGGACGGCGCGTGGCTGCGCGCGTTCACCACCGCAGAAGGCAAGTGGCGTCTCGCCGCGCGGCTCGACGAAGTGGATCCCGAATTCAAGCGCCGCCTGATCGCGGTCGAGGACAAGCGCTTCTGGTTCCATCCCGGCGTGGACCCGCTGGCGCTGTCGCGGGCGACGATGACGTGGGTGCGTTCTGGGCGCGTGACCTCCGGGGGATCAACCATCACCATGCAGCTTGCGCGTCTCATCGAGCCGCGTCCGCGCACGGTGCCGTCGAAGCTGGTCGAGATACTTCGCGCGCTGCAGATCGAACGGCGCCTGTCGAAGCGCCAGATACTCTCCGCCTATCTCACCATCGCGCCGTATGGCGGCAATCTCGAAGGCGTGCGCGCGGCGAGCCGCGGCTATTTCCGGCGCGATCCGCAGGGGCTTTCCGATGCGGACATGGCGCTGCTGATCGCGTTGCCGCAGGCGCCGGAAGCGCGTCGTCCCGATCGCCGTCCCTTCGCCGCGAAAGCCGCGCGCGACCGCGTGCTGCGCAAGTTCGTGGCGCTCGGGCTCACGACGCCGCGCCTCGCCGCCGAAGCGCGCGCCGCGCCCGTGCCCACGCGCACGCCGTTCCCCGTCGTCGCGGACCGCATCGCCGAACGTCTCGTGCGCCGCGATCGTGACGCGCGCGTCGTGCGCACCACGCTCGACGCGGGCCTGCAGCGCTCGCTCGAACAGATGGTCGCGAACGAACTCAAATTGCAGGACGGCGAGACCAGCGCCGCGATCATCGTGGTCGAGGTCGAAGGCCGGAAGGTGCGCGCCTCGGTCAGCGGCGCGGAGCCCAATCGCGCCGGCGCCTTCCTCGACATGACGCGCGCCGTGCGCTCGCCGGGGTCTTCGCTGAAACCCTTCATCTACGGCCTTGCGCTCGATGACGGGATCGCCGCGCCGGAAACGCTCATCGAGGATGCGCCGCGGCGGTTCGGCGGCTACCTGCCGGAGAATTTCGATCGTCGTTTCCACGGCGAGGTGCGGATGTTCGAGGCGTTGCAGCATTCGCTCAATCTCCCCGCCGTCGCGACGTTACAGAAGGTGGGCGCGGCGCGCTTTGAAGGCGCACTCACCTCGGCCGGCGCGCGACCGCGCTTTCCGCGCCGGCGGCTGGAAGAACCGGGCCTTGCGCTTGCGCTTGGCGGTGTCGGGCTGACGCTGGAAGAGGTGACGACGCTCTACGCCATGCTCGGCGACGGCGGCGTGGCGCGACCGCTCGTCTACACCGACGGCCCGCAGTGGCGCGTGAGCCGCTTCATGAAGCCCGACAGCGCCGGCAAGATCCTCGCCATTCTCGCGCGCTCGCCGATGCCCGATGGGCGCGCGCCCGCCGCGTTGATCGAAGGCGCGACGCCCGTGGCGTTCAAGACCGGCACCTCCTACGGATTCCGTGATGCGTGGGCGTTCGGCGTCGGCGGCGGTTACGCGGTGGGCGTGTGGATGGGGCGTCCCGACGGCGCGCCGCGTCCCGGCGCCACGGGCCGCGCCGAATCCTTGCCGTTGCTCTTTTCCGTATTCGATCGCCTGAAGACGAGCGGCGCGGCGGCGATGCCGACGATGACCTCCGAGCACGTCGCGCCCGGACAACGCCGTCTGCGCCCGAAGGACGATTCACTCGATCCCGTGATCCTGTTTCCGCCGGAGGGAACCGACGTGCTGATCACCGAGTACGGTCCGCAGAGCCGCGGCGTCGCACTCGCCGCGCGCGGCGGTCGCGCGCCGCTGGTGTGGTACGCGGAAGGCGCGCGCGTGCCGGAAGAGGAAACGAGCGGCCGCATCATCTGGCGCCCGTCGACGCCGGGGTTTCACGAGGTGATCGTCGTCGACGCCGAAGGCCGCCGCGCGCGCGCGCGCGTCAGGGTGCGGGGACAGTAGCGGTCAGATCGAACTCGACCCTGAAGTGCCGGTCGGCGCGGCGCAGTTCATAGGCGAATGTCGCGCCCGGTTCGATGCCGATGCTCCACATGTTGGTGAGCGAGCGCTGCAGGTTCTGGCGCACGAACAGGTCGCGAGAGTAGGCGTCGATCGGAAAATACTGACGCGTGGACGTGCCGGAATCGATCGAGTCGCCGCCATACTGCGTGAGCACGTCCTCCGATCCGTCGTCGTGTCGATGGTCGTGCTTGAGGCGGATGCGGTTGTTTTCGATGCGCGAAACCACCCACGTGCGCGAACGGTTTTCGCCGACCGCGAAAGGAATACGCACGACGTCAGCCTCGCGGCAGTCGACGGGGCCCATCACGAGGCGCTTGTCGGCGAACGTCGCGTCGGGCGGGTCGTTGACCGCAAGCCGGCCCTCATAGGATTTGCCACAGAGCGTGCGCAGGTTCTCGAAGTAGGAGGCCGCAGGCGTCGGCAGGGTTGTCGTGGCGCAGGCGGCGAGGGCGCTGAACGCCGCGAGGAGTGCGATGGCTTTCATCCGCGATGCATTGCGGAGGAACGCGCCGGACGCAACAGGAGACTTTCGCCCGCGGCCTCAGCAGCAGCCCGACACCGCCACCACGCCGTCCCCGGCGCTGGCGAACGGCAGGTCCGTGCCGCAGCCCTTGAAGATGCCGAAGTGGCGCGCCTCGTCGCCGAAGAACTCGAAATGGGGCGCAAAGCGGCTGTCGCGCAGCATGCGGAAGGTGTTGCCGCAGACGGCGAACATGCGCCCGGCCTCGATCATATGGTGCTTGTCGAGCGCGAAGGCGTCCTCGGCGCCGGCGATCCCGCCTTTATAGCGCACCGCCTGACCGTAGTCCTCGCACGCCGATTCAAGCCCGGCGATGTTGAAGAGGCGATAGGTGGCTGAGAAGAAGCGCGCGGCGCCGAGCGCTGCGGCGATGGCGGGATCGTTGATCGCCAGCGGGCGGTCGGTCACCAGCCGCGGATCGTCGAACCCCGCGCCGCGGGCCAGCCGCAGGAAATCGTTCCAGTAGAGCGCGCCGGCGAGGCATTCGCCATGCAGCACCGGATCGGCCCGCAGCCGCTCGGGAATGCGCCGGTCGGCGTAGACGTCGGAGAAGTAGAGCTCGCCGCCCGGTTTCAGCAGCGCGCGGGCGCCGGCGAACACGGCGGCCTTGTCGGCGACGAGGTTGATCACGCAGTTGGAGACGATGACGTCGAAGCTCCCGGCCTCGAGGCCGAGCCGGTCAAGCTGCGTGATGTCGCCATCGACGAACGAGACGTTGCCCTTGGCGTAGCCGAACCGTTCGCGGTGCCAGTCCGCGTGCGTCCGCGCCACTGCCAGCTGTTCGTGCGTCGCGTCGACGCCGACGATGCTCCCGTGTTCGCCCACAAGCTGCGCGAGGATGTAGGCGTCCTGTCCTGCGCCGCAACCGAGATCGAGAACCCGCGCGCCCTCTAGCAGCGCCGGCGCGACAAGCCCGCAGCCGAAATAGCGCGCCTTCACGTCGGGATGCACATTCGCCAGGGCCCGCAGGACGTGCGCCAGGGGCGCCTCGGCGGTGGTGCAGGCGTCGGTGCGCAGGTCGTCCGATGCGCCCAGCACCTTGCCATAGTAGTTGCGTGCATTCGCCAGCGCGCCGTCGTCCATTTCGTGTCTCCTGATGTGTCTGGGGTATACGCTCGCCAGGCGGCGCGGTTGCGCGCGGCCGCGATCCAGCTGCCGTCCGTCACTCCCCGCGCGTGCGGCCGTCGCCTTCTTCGGCGAGCACGATGGCGGGGTTTTCAGGCGCGAGGCGTTCGAACAGGCCGACATACGGATCGGCCTGCGGTCCGAAACCGCGCATGGGCGCAGCCGCCCGTTCGGCGATCTCGCTGCGTTCGGCGGGCGCGAGAAGGCTCGGACGTCCGGGCGTCGCGACCGGGCGCCAGTAGCGCAGCACGATGGCGATGCCGCCCTCGCGCTCCTCCAGCGTCGCCAGGCCATTGGCGAGCTGTTCGCGCCACTGCGCGCGGGCGCGCACGACGTTGCGATAGAGGTGCGGCGCCGGCTCGGCGACGAGTTCGGCGGGCGCGCCAAGGATCGCGTGGGCTTCGTCGGGCGTGCGCGCCACGCCGATGGGGCGGCGGGCTGCGGCGGCCACGCTCCGCGCGACGGGCGCAGGCGGCGCGGGGCGCCAGTAGCGGATCACCACCCGCCAGGCGTCGTCGCGCCAGATCAGCTCGAACCGTCCGTCGCCGTAGAGACCCGGCACGGCGGCCTCGGCGTCGCCGATCGAGGCGAACGCCCCCGGCAGCTCCTCGGAGGCCAGGAAGACCAGCCCGCCCGCCTTCTCCGCCGCCGTCACGGCGGTGCGCGCCAGCGGCGCGCCGTCGAGGATCGCCTGGGCGGCGGTCGGGGCGATGGGGTAGGCGGTCATGACCCTGACATTACAGTAATTTCGTCGCGAAACCGTCGCGCTTTCCGGCGACGGCGGATGTCGGCTTGTCACGGGGCCGTGCGAGGGTAAAGACAGCCGGACCAATTCCACCGGGGAGCGATTATGACCGGAAAATTTCGCGCAGCACGCTTCGCCCTCGCCCTGGCGCCGATCATCGCGCTGATGGCGTGCGACCAGATCGGCCGGGTGCTGGAGAATGTCGGCGCGCCAGGGGCGTCCGGTCCGGCGTCCCTCGCATCGGTGTCGGTGGACGCCCGCGCGATGGGCGACGCCGCCGTCGCGCCGGAGGCGGAGATGCAGGGATTGCTGGCGCCCGAGCCGGTGATGTTCGTGCCGGGGGAAATCCTTGTCGGCGCCAAGATCGACGACGAGCTGGCGCAGGCGGCCAACGAACTCGGCATGCGGATGATGTCGCGCTTTGCGCCCGACGGCACGCCGCAGGCGCTCGATTCGCGGCTGGAGGCCAAGGCGATCGAGAATGCGGTCGAAGAAGCCACGCGCGATGCGCGCACGGTGCTCGCGCGGCTGCACGTGAGCGGCGAGATCGAGGTGAGCCCCTCGGGCATGGTCAAGATCGATCTCACGCCCGAGAACACCGCGAGCCCCACGGGCTTTACGCGCTTTGCGCAGACCGAGGCCGCCGCCGCCGCGCCGCCCGGCGCCGAGGAGCCTGATGCGGGCGCGCCGTCGGAACCCGACGCCGTCGTCGATACCGGCCAGCGTTGCCCGCGCGGCGTGACGAATGCGCAGCTCGAAGCGGACCTCACGCTCAAGACGATCTGCGCGCTCGAGCGGCTGCAGTCATCGCGGCAGTTCCAGTTCGTGGAGAAGAATTACGTCATCGGCGTCGAGTTCGAACGCCTGCCGATCTTCGGCAAGAAGCCGCAGGCGCCCCCCGCGCCGGCTCCCGGCGCGCCGAAGACCGCGCCCGCGGCGCCGAATGCGGAAATCGCCGCCACCGGCGCGCTGCCGAACGATCCTCTGCTCGGCTTCCAGTGGGACATGCGCGCTCGCGGCGCCGGCGCGGGCCAGTCGCCGGGCGGCGCCGGCTTCGAGACGTTCTGGACCAACGCCCGTCAGGTCGGGCGCCGCGCCGTGCGCGTGGCGGTCATCGACACAGGCGTCGAGCTTGCGCACCCGGACATGCGAGCCAGCGCAAACCTCGCGCCCGGCATCGATCTCATCGTGGACTACGACCGCGCCGGCGACGGCAACGGCGTCGACCGTGACGCCAACGACGTGGGCGACGCCTGCGGCGCGGGTCGCGAAAACTCGTTCCACGGCACGCACGTGGCGGGCACTGTCGGCGCTGCGGTGACGAACGATCGTCGCGGCGTCGCCGGCGGCGCGTGGAACGTCACTGTCATCCCGGTCCGCGCGATCGGTCGCTGCGGCGGGGAGCTTGAGGACATCGTCAACGGCATCCGCTGGGCCGCCGGCCTCGCGCCCGCAGTCACCGAGACAAACGAGCAGATCGTCAATGCGACGCCGGCCGACATCATCAACATGAGCCTGTCGGTGCAGATCCCGTGTCCCGCCTCGATGCAGGCCGCGATCGACGCGGCGGTGGCGAGGGGCGCGGTGATCGTGGTCGCGGCGGGCAACAAGTCCAACGCGGTGGCGAACTACGCGCCGGCGAACTGCAACAATGTCGTGGTGGTCGCGGCCAACGATGCGCGCGGCAACATCGCCTTCTATTCCAACTTCGGTCCGGGCGTGGACGTGCTCGCGCCCGGCGGCGACGTGTTCGCGGACTCCGACGGCGACGGCCGCCCCGACGGCGTGCTCTCCACACGGACCACCACCAACGAGTGCTACGATCCCGAGACGCGCCAGCCGGCGGCCACCTGCTATTATGGCTTCCTGCAGGGGACCTCGATGGCGGCGCCGCACGTGGCGGCGGCGCTCGCGTTGCTGCAGTCGCAGTACAATGTCCGCGGCAAGGCGCTGGAGGATCTGTTGCTGACGCGGGCCCTCGGTCCCATCGACGCCGACGCGCAGTGTTCGGTCGATTGCGCCCGCAACGCCAACGCCACGCCCATTGCGGGCCAGCCGGGCAAATGCATGCGCCAGTGCGGACGCGGCATGCTCGATCTCGCGCGCGCGGCGCCGAATACGGAGGCTCCGGCGGCCGCGCCCGGCGGGCGGTAGCCGGCGCCCAAGGGCGTCCCGGGACGCGCGGGGGCTGGACGGGCGGAGCGTGAGCGGTCACGCTTCATCCGGCGGACGCTGGCGAAAAGGAGTGCGCCGGCATGGATGACAACCAGTTGCGGACACTTGGCGTTGCCGGCGGCGGCGCGGCGCTGGCCGTGGCCCTCGCCCTGACGCTCATCGGCCCGGGAAAGAACGGCGCGGTGCAGCCGGCGAGCGACCCGCCGCAGGTCTCGACGACCGTCGTCACGCCGGCGCCTTCGGTTTCCGTCTCGGCTCCCATTCCTTCCACGCCCGCCGTCGAGACCGCGATGGCGGACGGCCCCGCGCCGCCGATGGCGGTCATCAAGCCGGCGCCTGCGAAGGCGACCGCTGTGCCGCAGAACTCGAACCTCGAGTTCATCGTGCGCTTCGATGCGCGCCATCCGCTGAGCCGTGCGCAGGATCTGTGGCTGCAGGGCAAACGCGCAGACGCCGAAGCCCTCGCGCGCAGCACGCTGGCGCAGCGCGCGGAGTTGCGGGGGCTCTGTTTTGCCCGCTTCACGCTGGGCGCCGAGATCGTGCTTGCACATTGCGCCCGCGTGCCCCGCGCCCAGATCGAGCGCACATCGGCGCGCTGGCAACGCAAGCTGCGTGCGATGTCCGGCGTGCAGTACTGCGACGCCAATGTGATCGCCGACGTCGAAAACAGATAGCGCCGCGCTCGTACGGCAGGCGAGTGCGCTTTACGGCGCCCGCGGCGCGCGCCATTGATCGCGCCGTCTTCGGGAGATGAGGGGCGCATGGCGAGCGAGCACATCGTGCGGTCGGCGGACGGGCTTGGGCTTTTCGTGCGCGACTACGAGCCGCTGCAACCGGTCCTCGGTCTGCCGGTGCTGTGCCTGCACGGGCTCACGCGGAACTCCGCCGATTTCGACGTCGTCGCGCCGCGCATCGCAGCCCTCGGCCGGCGTGCGATCGCGATGGACGTGCGCGGGCGCGGGCGTTCGGACTGGGATGCAACGCCCTCGCGCTACACGCCGCTGACCTACGCGCAGGACGCGCTGAAGGTGCTCGACCAGCTTGGCGTGGAACGTGCGGCATGGCTCGGCACCTCGATGGGCGGGCTGATCACGATGGTCGCCGCGGCGATGGCGCCGGACCGCGTGGAAGCCGCGATCCTCAACGACATCGGCCCCGTGATCGATCCGCGCGGGCTGGCGCGCATCGTGTCCTATGTCGGCAAGAGCGAACCGCGCTTGAGCTGGGACGAAGCGGCGGCGGCCGTGGCGATGACGCAGGGCGTGGCGTTTCCCGATGCGGACGCCGCGTTCTGGCATACGTTTGCGCGGCGCACGTTCCGCAAGCGCGCGGACGGGCGCCTCGAACTCGACTACGATCCCGCCATCGCGCAGCCGCAGACGGCGCCGGCGCCGGACCTGCGTCCGGTGTTCAAGGCGCTCGCGCCCATTCCCACGCTCGTCCTGCGCGGGGGCTTGAGCGACATCCTCTCCCGCGAGGGCGTGGCGGAGATGCGCGCGCTGAAGGATGATCTTGAATTTTCCGAGGTGCCGAATGTCGGCCACGCGCCAACGCTGGAAGAACCGAGCGCCTGGCTTCCGGTCGTGGATTTCCTCGCCCGCGTGAACTGATATGGTCGCGCCATGCACCGCAATCCCCGCACGCACCTCGCCACCCACGAAGTCACCAATCAGGCGTCGCCGCTTGAAGACGTCAATCTTTTCAGCGCCGATCCGATCCTGACGTCGGCGGTCGACTGGTCCGGCGCCGGGGCGCATCGCGCGCGACTGGAAAACTTCGGGGCGGAGGTCGGGTCGGCTGAGACGATCGACTGGTGCGTCCAGGCCAATCGCAATCCGCCGATATTCAAGCCCTACGACCGCTACGGCCGACGCATCGACGAGGTGGAGTTTCATCCGGCGTATCATGAGCTGATGGCGCTTGGCCTCAACGCCGGCGTCTCGGCCGCCGCATGGAACGTGAAGCAGGGCGGACACGCGCTGCACGCAGCGCTGCTCTTCCTGATGGGAGAGGGCGACTACGGCGTGTGCTGCCCGATGTCGATGAGCTATGCGGTCGTGCCCGCGCTGCGCGCCGAGCCTTCGGTGGCGGCGGAGTGGACGCCGCGCGTGACGAGTGAGACCTACGACGCGCGTTTCATTCCCGCCGCCGAAAAGCGCGCCGTCACCATGGGCATGGCGATGACGGAAAAGCAGGGCGGCTCGGACGTGCGCGCCAACTCCACGCGCGCGACGCGGCAGGCCGACGGCTCGTACGAACTCGTCGGGCACAAGTGGTTCTGCTCGGCGCCGATGTCGGATGCGTTCCTGACGCTGGCCTACGCCGAAGGCGGGCTCACCTGCTTCCTCGCCCCGCGCTGGCGGCCGGATGGCGAGAGGAACGGCATCGAGATCCAGCGGCTTAAGGACAAGCTCGGCGACAAGTCGAACGCATCCTCGGAGATCGAATATCGCGGCGCATGGTGCCAGCGCGTCGGCGAGGAAGGCCGCGGCGTGAAGACCATCATCGAGATGGTGCAGCTCACCCGGCTCGATTGCATCATCGGCGCGGCCACGCAGATGCGTCAGGCGGCGTCGCTCGCGGCGTGGCACGCGCAGGGCCGCGCAGTGTTCCAGAAGAAACTCATAGACCAACCGCTGATGCGCGCGGTGCTCGCCGATCTCGCGCTCGATGTGGAAGCGGGCGTGGCGCTCGCGTTCCGGCTGGCGCAGGCGCTCGACCGCGCCGACGATCCGCGCGAGGCCGCGCTGGCGCGCATCGGCCTGCCGCTGGCGAAATACCTCACCAGCAAGCGCGCGCCAACGGTGGTCGCCGAAGCGATGGAGTGCCATGGCGGCGCTGGGTACGTGGAGGAAGGCCCCATGCCGCGACTCTTCCGACAGTCGCCGCTCAACGCCATCTGGGAAGGCTCCGGCAATGTCATCGCGCTCGACACGCTGCGCGCGCTCGCGCGAGAACCCGAGGCGCGCGATGCGCTGATCGCGGAACTGCGCGACGCCGCAAGCGCGCATCGCGACATGGGCGCCGTCGCGGCCGAAGCGGAAGCGTTGCTCTCGGCGCCGGTCGCTGAATCCGCTGCGCGCCATCTCGCGGAGCGGCTGGCGCTCGGTCTCGCCGCAGCGACGTTGGTGAAACATGCCCCGGCGGCGGTGGCGGATGCGTTCATCGCCGGGCGCTGCGGCGCACAGACGATGACGTTCGGCGCGCGCAGGGATGTGGTTGACGTCGGAGCGCTGATTTCAAGGCTGGCGTTGCGGCACTGACGCGGCGCCCCGAGCGTCAGAGACTCATCGCAAACAGCTTCTCGTATTCCGCAGGCCCGACCTTGATCGCGTTGCTCGCCGTCGCGAGGTCGCTCACGGCGTAGTCGAGGCTGGGCGCGAGGTGTTCGTTCTTCACGCCGATGGCGGAGAGCGAGGCGGGGATGCCGATCTTGCGGTTGAGTTCGGCGATGGCGTCGGCGACGTCGCCGTTCGGCCGCAGGCCCATCACCTGGCGCAGGCGCACGAATTTCTCCTGCATGGCCCCGGCCGACTGGATCTGGCGCAGCGAGTGCGGGAGGATCACGGCGTTGAGCGTGCCGTGATGCAGCTTCAGTTCCTGGATGCGGCCGAGCGCGTGTGACAGCCCGTGCACGGCGCCGAGGCCCTTCACGAACGCCAGCGCGCCCTCATAGCTCGCCATCATCACGTGCCAGCGCGCGTCGCGGTCACTCCCATCCTCGACCGCCCTTTCAAGCATGTCCTGGCCGATGCCGCGCCACACGCCGTCATAGCCGATGGCTTCGGCGGGCGGATTGTTCACCGGCGAAAGGATCGCCTCGATGCAATGGGTCATCGCATCCATGCCGGTGGCGGCGGTGAGCCCGGGCGGCAGGCCGAGCGTCAGTTCCGGATCGCAGATGGCGACCGAGGGAATGAGGTTCGGGCTGACGAAGGTTTCCTTGCGCCCGTTGTCGAGGATCAGCACGAAGCCGACAGAGACTTCCGAGCCCGTGCCCGCCGTCGTCGGAATGGCGATCACCGGCGGCAGCTTGCCGATCAGCTTCGAGCCGCGCTGCGTGCCGCCGTATTTTTCCCACGGGCCCTCGTGCGTGGCCATCAGGCCGACGGCCTTGCCCATGTCCATCGACGAGCCGCCGCCGAGCGATACGATGCCGTCCGCGCCTGCGGCCTTGTACTGCGCCGCCGCGGTGCGCGCGGCGGTCTCTGTCGGGTTGGAGGGGGTTTCCGCGTAGATTCCGGCCGGCTCCATGCCCAGCGCCTCGACGGCGCGGTCCAGCAGGCCCGCGGCCTTGAGGCCGGGGTCGGTGACCACGAACGGCCGCGTGACCTTGTTGGCCTTCAGCGACGGCCCGACCTGCTTCAAGGCGCCGAAATCGAAGTGGCAGGTGGTGAGGAAGGTCATCACGGGCATAGTCGGCGCTCCTTGGATTTTCCTCGTCGTACCCGTTTCCCTCGTTGACGGCGAGCGCCCCCATCCCCCGGCTTCGCCGGGTACTTCCCCCGTTTCGCTGCGCTACACGGGGGAAGAGACTCGCCAGAGCTTTCTTCCCCCGCGACGCGGGGGAAGTACCCGGCGAAGCCGGGGGATGGGGGCATGGCATTGACGCAACGCAGCATGGCGGCGAAACCGGACGCAAGAGGAGCCTCCCATGAAACCGCCGCGCCAGTTCTTCACGCCCCTCGCCGCCGGCGCGCCGCAGCCGTTCCGGGAGCTTCCCGTGAAGCTGGAGCGCGTGATCCACTTCATCCCCGCGCACAACGAGAAGGTCCGCGCGAAACTCGCCGACGTGATCCCGACGACCGATGTGCTGCTCGGCAATCTTGAGGACGCGATACCGGCGGACCAGAAGGACAATGCGCGCCGCGGCCTCATCGCCATGGGCGAGCAGTTCGATTTCGGCGACACGGGATTCTGGACGCGGGTGAACGCGCTCAATTCGCCGTGGGGGCTCGAGGATCTGCTCGAGACGATCCCGGTGATCGGCAACCAGCTCGATGTAGTGATGATCCCGAAGGTCGAGGGCCCGTGGGACATCCACTATGTCGACCAGCTGCTCGCGCAGCTCGAGGCGCGCCACAATATCCGCCGCCCTGTGATGATCCACGCGTTGCTCGAAACCGCGCAGGGCGTCGCGAACGTGGAGGAGATCGCGCTCGCAAGCCCGCGCATGCATGGCATTTCATTGGGCCCGGCGGACCTCGCGGCCAGCCGCAAGATGAAGACCACGCGGGTCGGCGGCGGGCATCCCGGCTATCGCGTCATCGATGATCCCGTCGAAGGAAAGCCGCGCACGAGCGTGCAGCAGGATCTGTGGCACTACACGTTCGCCAAGATGGTCGATGCGTGCGGCGTGGCCGGCATCAAGCCGTTCTATGGGCCCTTCGGCGACATCTCCGACGCGGAAGGCTGCGAGCAGCAGTTCCGCAATGCGTACCTGATGGGCTGCGTCGGCGCGTGGAGCCTGCACCCGAACCAGATCGCCATCGCCAAGAAGGTGTTCAATCCGGAAGCGGAGGAAGTGCTCTTCGCCAAGCGCATTCTCGAAGCCATGCCCGACGGCGCGGGCGTGGCGATGATCGACGGCAAGATGCAGGACGACGCGACCTGGAAGCAGGCCAAGGTCATCGTCGATCTCGCGCGCCAGGTGGCGGCGAAGGACAAGGCCATGGCGGCTGTCTATGGTTTTTAGCCCGCCGCCGCGAAAACCTCCCGTCGAGATCGACCGTTTCACCCACCCCGCGCTCGGCGATCTGCGCCTGCTGCGCGAGACATTTCACGCCAAGGCCGGCGGCGCGCTGTTCTGGACCAAGCATGAGATGTTTTGCTGGCAGGGTGCGCTGAACGGATGTCGCCTCGAAATCATACCGGAGGCGAACGGACCGTTTCCCGACATGCCGCCGGCCTGCTGCGCCATGCTCCTCGGATTCGCGAACGACGAAACAGCACTGCGGCGCCTGATCTGCGCTGACATGCTCGAGCTCGCGAAGGACTGGGCTGACAGCGGCGATCTGCCGGAGCCGACGCTGGAGTCATTCATGGCCGGCGTCCGGCTCGACGCGATCCAGATATATGAGAACTGGGCGCCGACGGTGTACTACGAAGAACTCGACCCGGAGCGCTCCATCTTCGCGGGGCACATCATCGAGGCGCGCTTCCATCCGGACGGAAAACTCCAGTCCGCCAGCATTGCGGGGTAATGCCGTGAGACTGATCGCTTCACTTGCACTCGCCGGCCTGATCGCTGCGCCGGCCCTGGCTCAGCCCGCGCCCGCCACGCGCGCGGAGTCGGCGCGCATCGATCGCATTCTCAAGCGCACGCCGCTGATCGACGGGCACAACGATCTGCCGTGGGAGATCCACGAGTCCTTCGGCGGCGACCTCGCGCGCGTCGATCTCTCCGCGGACACCACGACGCTCACGCCGCCTTTGCACACCGACATTCCGCGCCTCAAGCGCGGCCGGCTCGGCGCTCAATTCTGGTCTGTCTATGTGCCCGCCGCGCTCAAGGGGCGGGACTCTACCGAGGCCGTGCAGCGCCAGATCGATCTTACGCGCCGCATCGTCGAGCGGTATCCCGAGACCTTCGCGCTCGCCGACAGCGCCGACGACATCGTCCGCATCCATCGCGCCGGCAGGATCGCATCGATGTTCGGCATCGAAGGCGGGGAGGCGATCAACGGCGATCTCGCGGTGCTGCGGGAGTTCCGCGCCTCCGGCGTGCTCTACATGACGCTCACGCATTCCACGACCAACGGCTGGGTCGACAGCGCCACCGATGCGCCGAAATACGGCGGGCTCTCGCCGTTCGGCGAGGAGGTCGTGCGGGAAATGAACCGCATCGGCATGCTGGTCGATCTCAGTCACGTCTCGCAGGGTGCGATGGAGGATGCGCTGCGCGTCTCAACGGCGCCGGTGATCTTCTCGCACTCTTCCGCACGCGCGCTCGCGCATCATCCGCGGAATGTGCCTGATGAGGTTTTGCGCCTGCTGCCTGCGAACGGCGGCGTGGTGATGGTGAACTTCTTCCCGGTCTTCCTGTCGGACGATTTCTGGCGGTGGAGCGCGGCGCGTGCGGCGGAGGAGGCGCGGCTGAAGGCGCTCAATCCGGCCGCGCCGGATGCCGTGAAGGAAGGTCTCGTCGTCTGGGGGCGGGCGAACCCGCAACCGGCGACCGGCGTGGCGACCGTCGCCGATCACATCGAGCACATCCGCCGGGTGGCGGGTGTCGACCATGTAGGCATCGGTTCGGATTTCGACGGCGTCAGCGCATTGCCGGCGGGCCTCGGCGGCGTCGACGCCTACCCGGCGCTCTTCGTTGAACTGGCGCGGCGCGGCTGGAGCGACGCCGATCTGGGGAAACTCGCGGGCGGAAATCTCCTCAGGGCGCTGCGCGGGGCGGAGCGGGTCGCAGGCGCGGCGAGGACAGGGGGCGACTCTGCGCCGCGCGCCCGCTAGGATGAGCCCATCGTCATAGCGCGAGGGGACGTTCCATGCCCGGCCTGCAGATCTTTCCGCTGCTCCTGATCCCCACCATCCTCTATGCGTTGATCGCGATCCCGGCCGGCGAGAACGTCGCGCAGGCGATGGCGAACGTGGCGTTCAACCTTCCGCTCGCGTCGAATGGCGTGATGACGGTCACGTGGGGCCATCTCATCCTGCTCGTGGCGGTGGTGACGCTCTTCATCGAGATCCTGAAGTCGACGACGCCGTCCGGCGCGCAGATGATCGACAACGGCCTTGCAGTCGCGGTGTTCATCGTCAGCTTCATCCTGTTCCTGCTCGTGCGCCCGTTCGGCACGACGGAGTTCTTCATCATCATGACGATGAGCCTGCTCGATTTCCTGACGGGCTCGGTGATCATGACGCGCGTGTCGCAGCGCACGGTGCAGTACGGCCAGCACTGAGCGCGTCAGCGCTTCCTCGTCGACCCTATTTCTTCTTCGCCAACGGGTGCTTCGTCTCCACCAGTTCCCGCAGGCGGCCTTCGGCGACATGCGTATAGATCTGCGTCGTGGCGATGTCGGCATGGCCGAGCAGCGTCTGCACCGTGCGCAGGTCGGCGCCGCCTTCCACAAGATGCGTCGCGAAGGCGTGGCGCAGCACGTGCGGCGTGACCCGCGCGGGATCGATATTGGCGCGCTGCGCGCAATCCTTCAGCAACTGGACGATGCGGTTGCGCGTGAGCTTGCCGTCTGCGGCGGTGCGTGACGGGAAGAGCCACTTCTGCGCCCGCTCCCGTGCGACGTCGGCCTTCGGCAGCAGCTTGTCGCGCAAGGCGAGGTAGGCAGACATCGCCGCGATCGCACGGTCGTGCAGCGGCGCAAGGCGTTCCTTGCCGCCCTTGCCGGTGATCATCATGAAGTTCGCGCCGGGTTTCGGGATGGCTTTCAGCGGCAGGCCGACGAGCTCGCTGACGCGCAGGCCCGAAGCGTAGAGCATCTCCACGATCGCGCGGTCGCGCGCGGAGACGGCGTCGTCTTCCACACGCGTCGCCTCGATCAGCCGTTCGATCTCTTCGGTCGCGAGCGTCTTCGGGAGGGACCGCGCGCGGCGGGGCGGTTCAAGGCGCGTCGTCGGGTCGTCTGCGCGGTGATTGTCGAGCAGCAGGAAATGAAAGAACTGCCGCAGCGCCGAGATGCGGCGCGCGGCGGTGGCGGGCGCGAGGCCGCGACGGGAGAGATTGGCGCAGTAAGCTTCGAGATCGTCGGCGCCCGCATCGCGCAGGGGACCGCGCAGCTCCTCGACGGCGTCTTCGAGATCGCGACGATACGCCAGCAGCGTGTTCTTCCGCGCGCCGCGCTCCGCCGACTGCATCTCGAGAAAGGCTTCGATGAGGCCTGCGTCGGCGGCGGTCATCGCGCGCTTCGTCACGCGCGCAGGCTCGTCATCGAAAGGCCGTTCATCTCGCCTGTCCGCCGATGACCGCCTCGATGGCGACAGCGCGCGCGGCGTCGCCAAGGCCCACCTCGCGCAAGGCCGCGAGAACGATCATCAGGTCGGCGGCGTCGAGTTCCTCCGCGCCGGAGCCGAGGGCGAGCGCGGCGTGGATCGCCACTTCTCCGGCGGCGCGGCGGGTCGCTGCCGCCACGAGCTGCGCCAACAGTGCGGGGTCGGGCTTGCGGCCGACGGCGGCCGGCGTGCGGCGCACGAAGTCTTCGGCCGCCGGTCCGATCGGCAGCCCCAGCGTCGCAAGCGCCTGGATGTCGCGACTCGCCAGCCGCGCGCCGGCCGGCCCCGCGAGTTCGATGCGCCGGTCGGCCGCGAAATGCGCGTTCGCCGCGTCGTCCCGCGACATGGTGAGCGCGACATCGAGAATGGAGAGCAGGTTGGCGTTCGTTGCAACGCTGTCGGCGGCCTGACGCCATCTGTGCGCCGTCGTGTAGTCGCCGGTCGCCAACGCGGCGCGGGTAAACGTGGCGGCGGCGACGGCGGTGCCGGGATCGGCCTGGGCGTTGGCGACTTCCGGTGCAAACAGGCGCGCCATGGCGGCGAACTCGCCGTGCGGCTTCGCGCGCTTCAATGCGCCTTCGATGGCGATGGCCTGCGCGTAGGGATTGGCGGCGGCCTCGACCTCGCCGACCGCCACCGACAGCGGTCCCGCCGCACGCTGTCCGATTTCGCCGCGCGCGGCGGCGCGCGCCACCACAGCGGGGATCGCGCCCTGTCGGAAGGCTTTCGCCGCCGCCTGGGCCCGCAGCGCCGCGACGGCGTTTTCATCGCGCGCCACCATGGACAATGCAAAGGCCGAAGCGTTGAGCAACGCATTCTGCGGCGGCGCCCGGAGCTTTGCGGCCAGCGACGCCGCGGCGTTGAGCGAGGTGTCGTAGCGTGCAACCGCGGCGCGCGCGGGCGGCGTTCCGTTGAGCGTGGCGATCACCGTGGCGAACCACGGATCGTTGGCGCCGGCGGCGCGCGCCACGTCCATCGCGAGATCGGCGGCGTCTTTCTCTCCGGCGGCGGCGACGCAGAGCGCGCGCAGACGCAGGACGAACGGCGGCGGCGTTTCCGCCTCGATCGTGGCGGCGCGGCGGCATGCGTCGTTGAGCCGTCCGCGCGCAAGGTCGGCCTGGGTCGCGTAGAGCACAATGCCGGGGTCGCGCTTGGCCTCGGCGGAGCCCGAAACCATCGAGACGATCTCGTCGGCGAGGCCGAGCCGCGCCAGCGCCTCATAGCGCTTTCGGGCTGCGACGAGCGTGTCGCCCGTCGGCGCCGTGGCGGGGGACAGCAGCGCCTGCCGCGCCAGCTTCGCGCCGGCCGGCGAGCCGATGTTCGGCGTGACGCGGTCAAAGAGGAGGCTCAGCGTCGAGGGATCGCTCTGGCTCCAGAGACTGCGCGGCAGCGCCTGGTCACGCGCGATGGCGCCGACGGCCCAGGGATCGAGTTCCGCCAGCGAACCTGATTCGATGGCCTGCGCCGCCGCGGTCTGCGGCGCCGCGACGCTCAGGACGGCGAGAAGGGCGCCGACGGCCGCGCCGGCGATCAGCCTAGCTCTTGAAGGCATCAGGCAGCTCAATACGCTTCTCGCTGCGCTGCGGGTCCACGTGATCGGCGACGTTCACGAGGTAAACCGTCCCCACAACGATCGCGAGCGCGGCTGCGCCAAGGAGAATCATGCCTGTGCGCGGGCTCATGCCCGGCCCTCTGCGCCTGCGTCGTCTCACGTTCCCGCGCCCTCATGAAATGCGTCGCGAATCCCGCGACGTTGCGATGGGCGGAGATTGACCGCAAAATGCGGCGAGTTTCCAGCGGCGGCCGCGAATTGCGCATAAGGTGCGCTTCGGATCAGGGCGATCAGGCCCGCTGGCGGAACAGGAGTGGAACGTGACGGGCGGCGGCGAGACGGCGGAACCCGCTTGGGAAGAGTCCCGGGGGGATATCCAGAGCCTCGCGTCCGCCCTTGAGGTGGACCGCCCCATCGTGCTCGTCGGGCTCATGGGGGCAGGCAAGACCACCGTCGGGCGCCGGCTCGCGGGTTTGCTGAAGCTTCCGTTCGTGGACGCCGACGAGGAGATCGAGAAGGCCGCCGGCCTGACGATCCCCGAGATCTTCGACCTGCACGGCGAAGAGGAGTTCCGTCGCGGCGAGCGGCGCGTGATCGCGCGCCTGCTGCAGGGACCGCCGCAGGTGCTCGCCACCGGCGGCGGCGCGTTCGTGAACAAGGAAACCCGCGCGCTGGTGCTCGCGCATGCTACTTCGGTCTGGCTCAGGGCCGATCTCGACGTGCTGATGCGGCGCGTGGAAAAGCGCGATTCGCGTCCGCTGTTGCGCGGCGGCGATCCGCGCGCGACGATGGAGCGGTTGATGACGGAACGCTATCCGGTTTACGCGCAGGCCGACCTTACCGTCGATTCCAGCAATGGGCCGCACGCTTCGGCGGTCTCCCTCGTCGTCCGCGCGCTTGCGCGGCGCCAGCACGAAGCCGGAAAGCCAGCATGATCCGCGAGCGCACGATCCGCGTCGAACTTGGCGCGCGCGGCTATGACGTCGTCGTCGGTGCGGGACTGCTCGCTGAAGCGGGAGAACGGATTGCGCCCTTCGCGCCGGGCCGTCGCGCGGCGGTGATTGTCGATGAGACCGTTTCGGCGCTGCACCTGCCGAAACTGATGGAGGGCCTGCAGCACGCCGGCATCGAGGCGCACGCGATCGTGCTGCCGCCGGGCGAGGGGCAGAAGAGCTTTCTCGGGCTGGAGCTGCTCAGTGAGCGTCTGCTGGCGATGGGGCTTGAGCGGCGCGACCTCATCATCGCGTTCGGCGGCGGCGTCATCGGCGATCTCGCAGGGCTGACGGCGGGGCTTCTGAAACGCGGGCTCGATTTCGTGCAGATCCCCACGACGCTGCTGGCGCAGGTGGACAGCTCCGTCGGCGGCAAGACGGCGATCAACGCGACGGCCGGGAAAAACCTCGTCGGCCTCTTCCATCAGCCGCGCCTTGTGCTCGCCGATCAGGACGTGCTCGACACGCTGCCGCTGCGTGAGCGGCGCGCGGGTTATGCCGAAATCGTCAAGATCGGCCTGATCAACGATCCCGTATTCTTCGAATGGTGCGAGCGCGAGGGGACGCGCGTGGTCGCGGGCGGCGCGGGGTCGCGCGATGTCGTCGCGCATGCGATCGCGACCGCCGTGGAGGCGAAGGCGAAGATCGTGGCGGCGGACGAACGCGAATCCGGCGCGCGCGCGCTGCTCAATCTCGGACACACGTTCGCGCACGCCATCGAGGCGGAAGCGGGCATGGACGGCGCGATCCTGCACGGCGAAGCAGTGGGCTGCGGCCTTTCGCTGGCGTTCGCATTCTCGGCCAGGCTCGGCCACTGCGATGCGGCGACCGCTGCGCGCGTGTCGAAGCATCTCGCCGCCGCGGGGTTCGAGACCGACATCGCGCGTCTGCCCGGCGGGCCGTTCGCGCCGGAACGCCTCGTGGATGCGATGATGCACGACAAGAAGAATGAGGGCGGCGCGCTGACCTTCATCCTCGCGCGCGACATCGGGGACGCCTTCGTCGCCCGCGACGTTGCGCCGGAGGTCGTTCACACCTTCCTGCGCGAACTCCACTAGGATCAGAGAATGCTTTCCGCACTCCCGATCGCGGCGACGGTCATCGTCGTGCTCATCCTGCTCAACGCGTTTTTCTCCATGGCGGAGACAGCGCTGACCGCGGCCTCGCGGGCCCGCATGCTCAGCATGGAGAAGGAGGGGGACAAGGCCGCCGAGCGCGTCGTGGCGCTGATGGAAAACCGCGAGCGAATGATCGGCGCGGTGCTGCTCGGCGCGAACTTCGTGACCATCGCCGCCTCCGCCATCGCCGCGACGATCTTCACGACGATGTATCCCAAGTACGGACCGCTGATCTCTACGCTCGTGCTGACGCCGCTGCTGCTGATCTTCGGCGAAGTGCTGCCCAAGACCTGGGCCATCACCAGCGCCGACCAGCTCGCGCGCGCGGTTTCGTGGCCGGTGACGTGGATGGTGCGCGTGCTGTCGCCGATCGTGAGCGGCGTGCAGTTCATCGTGCGTCAGGCGCTGAGCGTGATGGGCGTGAAAGTCGCCGAGGGCGTCAATGTGCTGGCGGCGCGCGAGGAAATCCTCGGCACGGTGGAGCTTCATGCAGACGAAGGCTCCGTCGACAGCGACGTGCGCGACCGCCTCAAGGGCGCTTTCGCGCTCGGCGACCTCACCGTCGAGGATGTCATGGTGCACCGCAAGTCCATGCGCACGATCGACGCCTCGCTGCCGCCGCGGGAAATCCTGGCGCAGGCGATGGCCAGTCCGCACACGCGCCTGCCGGTCTGGCGCGACAACCCCGAGAACATCGTCGGCGTGCTGCACGCGCGCGACCTGCTGCGCGCCATTTCCGAGAAGGGCCGAGACGGCCTGGTGATCGATGAGGTGCTGCGCGCGCCCTGGTTCGTTCCGGAGACGACCTGGGCGGAAGACCAACTCGCGGAATTCCTCAAGCGGCGCGAGCATTTCGCCATCGTGGTCGACGAGTTCGGCGCGCTGGAGGGCCTCGTCACGCTTGAGGACATCATCGAGGAGATCGTCGGCGACATCAAGGACGAGCACGATGTGCCGTTCACCGGCGTGCGACCGCAACCGGACGGCAGCGTGAACGTCGACGGCACCGTGCCGATCCGCGATCTCAACCGCGCCATGAACTGGGATCTCCCTGACGACGAGGCTGTCACCATCGCCGGTCTCGTGATCCACGAGAGCCAGACCATCCCCGATCCCGGCCAGGTCTTCGCCTATCACGGCTACCGCTTCGAAATCCTGCGCAAGAACCGCAACGCCATCGCCGCCCTGCGCGTGGAGCGCGAGGATGTCGAGGAGGACGAAGACTGAGAATCCGTGTCGCCGCGCGAAACACTGCTTTTCGCGCGCGTCGTCGGCTTTTCAGGCCCGCTCGGTTGATCGGCGCGACGCAGGCGCCTACGTGGCGCATACGCGGTTGCCGCGGAGGAGAAACCCATGAAGCTCTATTATTCGCCCGGCGCCTGCTCGCTTGCGCCCCACATCGTCGCGCGTGAGGCCGGCGTGCCCATCGACCTCGTGAAGGTCGATCTCAGGGAGCACAAGACAGAGGCGGGCGAAGATTACTACGCCATCAATCCGCGCGGCTATATTCCGTTCCTCGTCCTCGACGACGGCACGCAGCTGTCGGAAGCGAACGTACTGGTTCAGGTCATCGCCGACGAGAACCCGGCCGCCGATCTCATCCCGGCCGAGCGAATCGCGCGCGCAAAAGTGCAGTCCTGGCTCGCGTTCATCGCGACGGAACTGCACAAGGGGTTCGGTCCGCTATGGGATCCGACGACGCATCCCGACACGAAGGCCTCGGCCAAGGTCCGTCTCGGCAGGCGGTTCGACGAGCTGAACACGCTGCTCGGCGCGCAGAATCACATCGCGGGAGACGCCTTTTCGGTCGCCGACGCATATGCGTTTCCGGTCATCAACTGGGCGAACTTCCACCAGATGGATCTCGGCCAGTGGCCGCATATCGGCGCCTACATGCAGCGCGTCGCGGCGCGCCCGAAGGTGCAGGAAGCGCTGAAGGCTGAAGGTCTCGCGTAGGCGTAACGGAAAGGGCAGGTCCCGGTTCGCGCCGGGACCTGTCTTTCACCGTCAGAAGCCTGCGGTCAGCGTGAGGCGGACGCTGCGGCCGGGGCGGGGCAGCACGTCTTTCAGGAACGAGACATGCTCGCGGGCTTCCTCGTCTGTGAGGTTGCGCCCGTCGAGACTGATACGCAGGTCCTTGCCGCCTTCGATGGGCCGCCACGTCAGGCGCGCGTTGACCAGCGTGTAGCCGTCGGTGGGCGTCTCGAACGCGGCGATGCGGTCCTGCCTGGCCACATCCACCGCTTCCAGCCGCGTCGTGAACGCGCCGGCCTCGCCCTCGACGCCGACGGTCACCGTGCGCGACGGGATCCGCGGTATCGGGCCGCCGTTGCCGAATTCGGCGCGCACATAGTCCGCCGCGACATCGCCGCGGACCGTCCACGCGCCGGCGGTGAAGAGTTCGCCCGCCAGCGAGATTTCGCCGCCGCTGAACGTAGTGTCGAGCGCGACGAAGGCGAACACCGGCAGCGTGGCTTCGCGGGGCGCCACGAGCGCCGGATCTTCCAGCGTGTCGGTGGATTCCACCCACACAAGACCGTTCGGGACAAGTGCGATGTAGTCGTCGAAATCCGCGCGATAGATGCTGGCCTCGAACTGGACGTTCGCAGTGGTGTAGCGAAGGGACGCCTCGTACGAGAGCGCCGTTTCTTCCTGCAGCGATGCATCGCCGACCTCGTAGGCGGCGGTCGCGAGGTGCGGGCCGTCCGCGTGGAGTTCGATGCCTGTCGGCGCGCGCTGCGTTCGCGCAACGGTGGCGCCGAGGAACCAGTTGTCCGCGGGCCGCATGAAGGCGCCGAAAGAGCCGCTCACCGTGTCGAAGTCTGCATCGCCGCCGACGGCGTTGTCGAGCTTGCGCCGCTCGAGGCGCGCGCCGCCTTCAAGTCCCCAGCCGCCGAGATCCCAGCGCTCCACGGCGAAAATCCCCGCGTCCTTCGTCGCGGTCGGCGTGATAAACGCTTCGTCGCCGATCGCTTCGAAATCGGTGTCGGTGTACTGGACGCCGAACGCACCCCTGAGCGTGCCGTCGAGGCCGCCGTGGTGCGCTTCGAGGCGGGCCTCAAAGCCGGTGTTGTTGAACGTCGTGCCGGCGTCGCCAGTGTCCTCGAATTCGGTGTGCGTGTAGTCGGAGTATTGCGCGCCGAAGTCGATCCGGTTCACGAGGCCGAGATCGACCTTGATGTCGCCGCGCGTTTCAACGCGGGTCTGTTCCAGTTCAATATGGCCGCCGACCGTCGCACCCGCTTCTTCGGGCGGCAGTCCGTATTCAGTGTCGTAGCGCTTCACGGCGACGCCCGCGAAACCCCAGTCACGCACGATGGACGCGCCGCCGGCGTAGGAACGCACGCTGGTCCAGGAATTCGGCGCTTCGCCCTGCGTTTCGGTTCCGCCGGGCGCGAGCGGTTCGGCGGCGCGTTGCGCGGCCGAACGTGCGAAGCCGGGAATTTCGTAGCTGTCGGTCTCGCGCGCGCCGACATCGAGACGCAGAACGAGCGGTCCAGTGGAAGCAGTGAGGCCGAGCGCGCCCTGCCGGCCCTGATCGACCGAGGAATAGGCCGCGAGGCCGTCGACCGCGAAGCCGCGCTCAGGCGCACGGGTGGGGATGGATTGGTCGATGACGTTGATCACGCCGCCAATGGCGTTGCCACCGTAAGCGAGCGCCGCCGCGCCGCGCATCACCTCGATGCGTTCGGCGTCGAGGCCATCGGCGGTGGGGGCGTGGTCCGGGCTCGCGGAAGCCGCGTCGATGGCGCCGATGCCGTTCTCCAGCACGCGCACGCGGTCATCGCCGAGGCCCCGAATGATCGGGCGGCTCGCGCCCGCGCCGTAGAAGCTGCTGGAGACGCCCGGCAGGCTGGCGACGGTCTCGCCGAGGCCGCCGACGAGGTTGTCGGTCACCGCATCCCGGTCGAGCAAATCGGCGCCCTGCAGGCTCTCCAGACGCGAGCCCTCAAGCGGGGCGGTCACGACGATCTCGGCTTCGGAGGTCCGCCCGTCTGGCGCCTGAGCCATCGCCGGCCCCGCCGCCAGCACGCCGATCGCCACCATCCAACGCGCCGTCATGATCCCTCCGCAGGCTGTGTAGTGTTACAAGATAACATTCCAATCGCTGGGAGCGCAAGCGGTCCCCGTAAGCAGGGCTTGGGGTAGAGATAAATCAATCTCGATTTATTTAGTCGAGTTAAAGGCTGAGATTTCGACACAACGGGGCGCTAGACGGGCGCGATGAAGCGGGAGCGGCGGATGAAGTCCTTGGTTTCGCGTCGCGCGGCGCTTGGCGGGCTCGCGCTGGGATCGCTTGCGCTCGCGGGGTGCGGGAAGGCGGCGCAGGGCGGGAAGGCCGTGTCGATCCTGAACGTCTCGTTCGATCCAACGCGCGAGTTCTTCGACGACTACAACGCGCTCTTCACCGCCGCGCGCCGACGCGCCAATCCCGGCGAGAGGATCACCGTGAACCAGTCCCATGGCGGTTCGGGACGTCAGGCGCGTTCGGTGATCGACGGCTTGCGTGCTGACGTCGTGACGCTCGCGCTCGCCTATGACATCGACCAGATCGCCGCGCGCGGCCTCATCGCGCGCGATTGGCAAAAGCGTCTGCCCGACAACAGCACGCCGTACACATCGACGATCGTATTCCTCGTCCGCAAGGGCAATCCCTGGCGCGTCCGCGACTGGGGCGATCTTGCGCGTAGCGGCATCAAGGTCATCACGCCGAACCCGAAGACCTCGGGCGGCGCGCGCTGGAACTATCTGGCGGCGTGGGCGTGGGCGCTGCGACAGCCGGGAGGTTCGCCCGCGACGGCGAAGGCCTTCCTCCAGACGCTTTTCAAGAGTGTTCCCGTGCTCGACGCCGGCGCCCGCGGGTCGACGACGACATTCGTGCAGCGTCGCATCGGCGATGTGCTCATCACCTGGGAGAACGAGGCGCATCTCGCGCGCGCGCATCTCGGCGTCGACGAGGTCGAGATCGTGACGCCCTCGGTGAGCATCCTCGCGGAGCCGCCGGTCGCCGTGGTCGATGCGAACGTCGATCGCGCCGGCACGCGCGAAATTGCGGAGGACTACCTGCGCAAGCTCTATGAGGCGCCTGCGCAGGAGCTTGCGGCCAGGCACCATTTTCGTCCGCGCAACGCAGAGGCGCTCGCGCGCCATGCGCAGAAGTTCCCGGCGATTCCCCTCGTCACCGTGGACGAGGCATTCGGCGGCTGGGCCAGCGCGCAACGCACGCACTTCGCCGAAGGCGGCGTGTTCGACCAGATCACCACGCGACGCTGACACGTCACCCCCCTCGTCCAGCGTCGACGACGGCGGGAGCGGTCCGGAGGGATCGCTCCCGTTTCATCTCCTGGCGCAGGGATTTCCGCTGCGCTGCGCCGGTGGTAATCGCTTCTGCGAGGATCGACGGGGCAGGCGGCGGTGAAGACGGCGAAGACCTTTCGAGGGCGGGTTCACGAGGCGATTGAGCCGGACGAGCGACGGCGGGGGCTTTCGCCCGTGTCGCTGCTGCTCGTCACGCTGGTGCTGGCGAGCTTTGCGATGATGGCGCTCGAGACAGAGGCCACGCATCCGCAATCGGCGTTCCCGCCCGGATCGACGGCGCTGATCTCCAACATCAACACCGTGATCGTGGTCCTCTTCGCGTTTGAGTATCTCGTGCGGATCTGGGCGGTCGGAGAAAATCCAGCCTATCGCGGCTTCATGGGCCGCCTGCGCTACATGACGACGGGATTGGCGCTCGCCGATCTCGCAGCGTTCCTGCCCGAGTTGCTGCTGACGCTCTTCGTGCCGCACGCGTCGGGCGGGACGCTCGCCGCATTGCGCGCGCTGCGGCTGTTCCGGCTGTTCAAACTTGCGCGCTACGTGCCGGCGTTCGGCATCGTCGGCGCGGCGGTGACGCGCGCGGGGCCGCCGTTGCTGGCCGCGCTCGCGGTCGCAGCGGCGCAGGTGTTTGTCGCCGCGCTCATGCTCTATTTCGTCGAGGGGGCGCAGCCCATTCCTGGCCATCCCGAGCAGATGGAGAAATTCGGCAGCGTCATCCGCGCCATGTGGTGGTCGGTGGTGACGCTGACGACGGTGGGCTACGGCGACGTCTTTCCCGTCACGCCGCTCGGTCGCTTCGCCGCCGCACTCGTGGCGCTCGCGGGCATCGGCATCGTGGCGCTGCCGACCGGCATTCTCGCGTCGTCTTTCGCGGAAGAATTCCGCGAACGCCATGAGCAGAAGCTGCAGGCGCTCGCGGATCTCGAACGGGAAGAGGACGACGATGCCGATCGTCCTGCGTGAAAGTTACAGAGGCAGGACGTGCCGCTGGCGCGTGTAGGCGAGGTAGCCGACATTGGCGCCCGCGCGCAAACCGACGCCCGCGCGCATCGGCGCCAGCGTGATGTTGTCCGCGCGCTGGTAGTTCACGCCCACGCCGCCGATGAAATAGGCGCTGCCTTCAACGCCCGGAAAACGCTGGTAGATCTGGTCGCCGTTGGACATGCCGTAGACGAGCGTGAAGACCTTCGAGGCGTTGGCGCCGGAATCGAAGCCGATCGACGGGCCTTGCCAGAACACCTTGCGGGTCTGACCGCCCTTCAGGCGCAGATCGCCTTCGCCATAGCGCACGCCGACGGCGAACGCGGCGGAAAGTTCCTCGCCGCGGATATAGCCCACGGGCCGTCCGTTCTCGCGGAAGACGCGCTCGACGACCTGCCCGGCGGCGTCGGCGGTGATGCCGAAGAAGTCGGCGACCGCATCGACGATCTCGCTCTGCTCGTAGGTCTGTTGGGTCGACGGCGTGCTGGTGTTGGTGGCGCTGGTGTTGCGTCCGGCGGATGCGTTGTCGGAACTCGCGCAGGCGGTTGCGAGGGCGATGGCGGCTCCGATCAGGAGCGTGCGAACGATCTTGTGCATGGCGGTCTCTGTCTCCTTGATGACGTTTCTGACATGCAGAATAGCGCGCAAACCGCCCGATAATGCGTCAGCAATGCGTGGTCAGAATGGCAGGATGTGACGGGTGCGGGTGTAGTGGAGATAGCCGACATTCGCGCCCGCGCGCAGACCGACGCCCGCGCGGATCGGCGCGAGCGTGACGCCGTCGGCGGCCTGGTAGTTCATGCCGAGACCGCCCACCACGTAGGCGCTGCCGTCGATGCCGGGGTAGCGTTTGAAGATCTGCTCCGAACTGGTCATTCCGTAGATGAGCGTGAACACCTTCGAGGCGTTGCCGCCGAAATCGAAGCCGAACGACGGACCCTGCCAGTTCACTTCCACGCGCTCGCCGCTCTTCAGGAACATGAGGCCCTTGCCGTAGCGCAGGCCCACGAGCCACGCGCCCGAGCCCTCGCGGCCGGTGATGTAGCCGACGGGGCGGCCCTGTTCGCGGAAGATGCGCGCGACGACCGCTGCGACCGAGCCCGCGGCGCTGTCGAGGAAATCCTCGGCGGCCTGGACGACTTCTTCCTGGGAATAGGTGCTCTCCGACGGCGGGGGTGGCGGGGGCTCCACAACCGGCGCCGGCGCGGGATCCTGGGCCAGCGCCGCGCCTGTCGGCGTCAGAAGGAGCGCGGCGGCGGGCAGCCCCAAAGTCAGGCCAAGGGCGATGTCGCGGCGGGTGGTCATGGGCGGGCCTCAGCTGGAATGTGTCGGCCGGGACCCTACAGAGGGCCCGGGACGATTGCGAGCCGGCCCCGCGCGGGACGGCGCCGTGGAAGGTGAATCCGCCGCAATGTCTCCTGCCGCCGCTGCGGGGGCGCCGCCTTGGCGGGGGCGGGGGGCGGTGTTACCTCCCCGCGCATGTCATTTCCCCGCGATCGCATCCGCAACTTCTCCATCGTCGCCCACATCGACCACGGCAAATCCACGCTGTCGGACCGTCTGATCCAGACCACCGGGGGCCTCGCCGCCCGCGAGATGAAGGAGCAGGTGCTCGATTCGATGGATATCGAGCGCGAGCGCGGCATCACCATCAAGGCCCAGACCGTCCGCCTCGATTACCGCGCGCAGGACGGGCAGGATTACGTCCTCAACCTCATCGACACCCCCGGCCACGTGGACTTCGCCTACGAGGTGAGCCGCTCGCTCGCCGCCTGCGAGGGCGCGCTGCTCGTGGTGGACGCCTCGCAAGGGGTGGAGGCGCAGACGCTGGCGAACGTCTATCAGGCGCTCGACAACAATCTCGAGATCGTGCCGGTCCTCAACAAGATCGATCTGCCGGCCGCGGAGCCGGACCGGATCAAGGACCAGATCGAGGACGTCATCGGCCTCGACGCGTCGAACGCCGTGCTCATTTCGGCCAAGACCGGCATCGGCATCGAGGATGTGCTGGAGGCGATCGTCACGCGCCTGCCGCCGCCGAAGGAGGGCGACGCCACGAAGCCGCTGAAGGCCATGCTCGTGGACGCCTGGTACGACGCGTACATGGGCGTCGTCGTGCTCGTGCGCGTCATCGACGGCGTGCTCAAGAAGGGCATGCGCATCAAGATGATGCAGACGGACTCCACCTACGGCGTCGACAAGGTGGGCGTGTTCCGCCCGAAGCCGCAGGACGTGGACGATCTCGGCCCCGGCGAGATCGGCTTTCTCATCGCCAACATCAAGGAAGTCGCCGACGCGCGCGTGGGCGATACGATCACGCTCGAGAAGGGCGGGATCACGACGGCGCTCTCAGGCTTCAAGCCCGCGCAGCCGGTGGTGTTCTGCGGCCTCTTCCCGACGGACGCGGCGAACTTCGAGGACCTGCGCGCCGCGATGGGCAAGCTCCGCCTCAACGACGCGAGCTTCTCGTATGAGATGGAAACGTCCGCCGCGCTCGGCTTCGGCTTCCGCTGCGGGTTTCTCGGCCTGCTGCATCTGGAAATCATCCAGGAGCGGCTGACGCGAGAGTTCAATCTCGATCTCATCGCCACGGCCCCGAGCGTCGTCTACCGCGTGCACATGAACGACGGTGAGATCCGTGAGTTGCACAATCCTGCAGATATGCCTGATACGACCCGCATCAAGGAAATCCACGAGCCGTGGATCAAGGCGACGATCCTCACGCCCGACGAATATCTCGGCGCCATCCTCAAGCTCTGCCAGGATCGCCGCGGCGTGCAGCGCGATCTCTCCTACGTCGGCGCGCGCGCGATGCTGATCTACGAACTGCCGCTCAACGAAGTGGTGTTCGATTTCTACGACCGGCTGAAGAGCGTGTCGAAAGGCTATGCCAGCTTCGACTACGCCATCGAGGAGTACAAGGCCGGCAATCTCGTGAAGATGTCGATCCTCGTGAACGACGAGCCGGTCGATGCGCTCTCCATGCTCGTCCACGCCGGCCGCGCCGAACAGCGCGGGCGCGTGATGTGCGAGAAGCTGAAGGAACTCATCCCGCAGCACCTGTTCAAGATCCCGATCCAGGCGGCCATCGGCGGCCGCATCATCGCCCGCGAAACCATCTCCGCGCTGCGCAAGGACGTGACCGCGAAGTGCTACGGCGGCGACATCTCCCGCAAACGCAAGCTCCTCGACAAGCAGAAAGAGGGGAAGAAGAAGATGCGCCAGTTCGGGAAGGTGGACATCCCGCAGGAGGCGTTCATTGCGGCGCTGAAGATGGATGAGGATTGATTGGCTGACTACGACGACAACATAGCGTTTCCGACACCTCCTGCGTTCACGGACGAGGAGTGGGAGAGGTGTCGCGTTCAGAACGACTACATCCCGATAGTTTTCGAGTGGTACAAGCACGTCGGAACGCTCAATGTACTTACCGCGAATATGCTTCGTGAATCCCCCGCAATGCGGCCGATCGCCAAGCGAGAGTACTACATCCTAGTTGGGCTGCTCCAGCGATGCAGCCGATTGATTTTGTCCGTTGTCGCGATGTCTCACGAGGGTCGGTTCGGAGAGGCGACTGGAATCATTGACAGATGCATCATGGAATCAGCCGCAACGGTCATCTGGCTTTGCGGCACTGACGGCGAAGATCGGTTTGATAGGTATGTGGCCAACGGATTGCGATCGGACTTGGAGCTAAAGAGCCAAATACTCAATGCGATTCAAAAACGTGACGGCAGCGTACTAGAAATCGAATCACGCATGTTGGCGTCGATCGATCGCACATTGTCTGCGGCAGAAATGACCGAAGCGGATGTTTTGGCGGCAAAGAAACTGCCGGATTTGGCTTCGATGATGCAAGCGGTTGGATATGATCGCCTCATGTACGTGGTAGCTCAGAAGATCGGGTCACACGCAGTCCACGGGACATGGACATCGCTGCTAACTCACTACTTGAGGCGGTCAGACGACGGCGAATTTCGCACAAACAGCGAAGACATTCCCGCGCATTTCAACAACTACAGTTTGGTGGCGCTGGTAGTGCTTAGTGCGTTGAAGAGCTACGCGACATACGTACTCGAAGCGGAGGACGTCACTGCATACGTGGCGCTACTTGATGAAGCGTCGGACGGAATTCGTGAATTGAATAAGACGGTTGCTGGCGCGGATTTTGAGATCAAGACGGAGTAGCGGACTGTGGGCTTTGATCGATCTACCTAACGCTTTGTGTTCATTGACCTACAACGCTTTTTCTGCCACACACCGCGCATGACTTTCCGCGCCACCCTACGAGAACGCGAGGCCTTCGTGGCCCGAGATACGTTCGCCGCTTGAATGCGGCGGACGATCGCGGGCTTCGTTTGGCCCGGTCGTCTATGGGTTAGGATCGCGCACTTTCACTGCGCAGAACTGAGTTCGAGTCTCAGTCGGGCTGCCAAACCCCACCGTTCATGCGGCGCACATGCTTTCCTTCGGCGCTGTCGTATACGGGTTATTATCTCCGGTTGTCTCCCGGAAGAAACGGGTTCGAGTCCCGTCAGCGTCGCCATGTCAGTGCTCTTCTCTCCGTCTCGGCGCTGACCCCCTCCTGCCTCCCCCTTTCAGGGGGAGGAAATTGTGCGCGGCTTTCGGGGTGTGTTTGTCCGTGTCTCGCGCGTGAAAGATCTGTGCTGGCGGTCGTGGGTTTTCCTCCCCTGGAAGGGGAGGTTGGTGGGGGTCTCTGCGCGCCGCGCTCAGTTTCGCGGGAAAGAGGGACGCCCTCTCAGACCCCCTCGTGCCTCGCCCCCGGACCCGCCCGGCTCCTTCCGGCCACGCCTTGCTGGAGCTTCAGGGTGGCAGACCAAGGTTCACGCGATCTCCACCAATTCTGCACAATAGAGCTTCTCATGCTCCCCAAGCGTGGCGATGCTTCGCCGCGAGGTGTGGGGAGGCTGTCGCCAACCGTGTCAGGAACCCCTCAAGCCGGCGCCCCCCATGTTCAACGATCTTGTTCTGATTGTCGAAGACGAGCCGGAGATCGCGGAAATCCTCGACGCCTATTTTCGGCGCGCCGGGTTCCGCACGGTTCGCGCCGCCAATGGCGAGGTTGCGCTCGACCTGCACCTGGCGATGGCGCCTGATCTTGTCATCCTGGACGTCAAGCTGCCCAAAAAGGACGGCTTCGCCGTTCTCGCCGAATTGCGCGCGCGCGGAACCACGCCCGTGATCATGGCCACCGCGCTCGGCGACGACCTGGAGAAAATCAGCGCGTTGAGGGTCGGCGCCGACGACTACATCGTCAAGCCTTTCAATCCGCTCGAAGTGGTCGCGCGCGCCCATGCGGTGCTGCGGCGCACCAATGCAAACCCGGCCCAGCCCGTGCTGCGCGCGGGCGTCGTCGAAGTGGACCTGGCCGCCCACGCCGCACGCGTGGTCGAGGCGTCGCGCGCCTGCGCGCTCGATCTGACGCTCACCGAATTCCGGCTGCTCGCTCACATGGCGCGCACGCCGCGGCGCGCGTTCACGCGCTCAGAACTCCTCGACGCCTGCCTGCCCGCCGACAGCGATGCGCTCGAGCGCACCGTCGACAGTCACGTGAGCAAGCTGCGGCGCAAGCTTGAGGCGGCCGGCGCAGTGGGCTTTCTCGAAGGCGTGCGCGGCATAGGCTACAGGCTGGAGACGCTGAAGTGACGCGCAGGCGTCTCCTGCGGCTGCGCACCCAGCTCGCCTTGGCGATGATCGCTTGCGTCCTGGCGACCTTTGCATTCGGCTACGCAAGCCTCAGCGTCTATGGCACGTTTCGACAGGCTCACTACATCGGATTGCTGAGCCCCCATGCGGCGCAGGCGTTCAAGACCCTGCGCGCTGGCGGCACCCCGACGCTTGAGGGTCTGCAGGCGCTCCAGGGCGAGATGAACGCACTGCAAGGGCAGGCGGACGCGGACGAAATGGTCGCCATCATCGTGCTGGCCTTGATCGCCGCAGCCCTAGGCGCGGGAGCCAGCGCCTTCTATGCGGTGCGGCTGGCGCGACCGCTTGAGGCGTTGGCGCGGGCGACACGGGCGATCGCTTCTGGAAATCTGGCGGCGCGCACGCCTACAGGCGCGAACGAGGCAAGGGAGATCGCCGATCTTTCCAACGACTTCAATGCGATGGCCGCCTCCCTGCAAGCCTTCGACCACGAGTACCGCTCCAGCGCCGCCGCCATCGCTCACGAATTGCGCACGCCGCTGACGATACTGCGAGGGCGCCTGCAGGGCCTGCTCGACGGCGTCTTTCCCGTGGGGGTCGCGTCCATCTCGGGGCTTATTGTCCAGGTCGAACAATTGTCCCGCATCGTCGAGGATTTGCGAACGATCAGCTTGTCCTCGATGGGAAGACTGTCGATCGAGCGCATTCATCTGGATCTGTCTGAGATGGTCGAGACCTTGTCATCAGACCTTCAGGCTCACGCCGGCGGCGCCAATATGCGTCTCGAGCTCGATCTTGCGCGCGCGCCGGCCTGGGGCGACCAGCAACGTCTGCGGCAGGTGGTGATGGCGCTGGTCGACAACGCCATCCGCTATGGACGCGAGGGCGGCGTGATCCGCATCGCGACAGCGGAGGCGCAAGGCTCGGGCTTCGTGCGCGTGCTCGACCGCGGCCCGGGCCTTGACGAGGAGGCGATCGCGCACGCTTTTGATCGATACTGGCGCGGGGATGAGTCCCGTTCGCGCGACTATGGCGGCGCGGGCTTGGGGCTTTCAGTGGTGCGCGCGATTGTCGATGCGCA
>CAZGYQ010000030.1:0-32652 GCA_964530695.1 uncultured Caulobacteraceae bacterium | reverse complement strand
CGGACGCGCCGGAGGCGCGATCCCGAACCCAGGGGGTCAAGCGCGGAGCTTGAACCCCTGGGTTCCGGCTCTCCGCTTCGCTTCGGCCGGAATGACGGAGCATTTGGCGATTGCTAATGTGCATTGAACTTCAAGGAAATTACCGTGCCCCTCTCCATCGCGACCTGGAACGTCAACTCCATCAACGCCCGCCTGCCGACGGCGCTTGAGGTCCTGAAGGAGATCGACGCGGACGTCGTGTGCCTGCAGGAGCTGAAGTGCGAGGACGGCAAGTTCCCGCGCGGCGAGATCGAGGATCTCGGCTACAACATCGAGACGCACGGCCAGAAGACCTACAACGGCGTGGCGCTGCTTTCGAAGCACCGCATCGAGGACGTGACGCGCGGCCTTCCCGGCATGGAGGACGATCCGCAGTCGCGCTGGATCGAGGCGCTGATCGACGCGCCGGGCGGCGTGGTGCGCGTGGCCTCGCTCTATGCGCCGAACGGCAACCCGATCGGCACGGAGAAGTTCGACTACAAGCTCAGGTTCATGGATGCGCTGCTGGCGCACGCCAAGGCGCGTCTTGCACTTGAGGAGCCCTACGTCATCGCCGGCGACTACAACATCATCCCCCGCGACGAGGACAGCTACAACCCGAAGGCGTGGATGGAGGACGCGCTCTTCCAGCCGGAATCGAAGGCGCGATACCGCGCGCTGACGAACCTCGGCTTCACCGACGCCTTCATGCAGGTGGACGGCGGCGTACATCACTACACATTCTGGGACTATCAGGCCGGCGCGTGGGCCAAGGACCACGGCATCCGCATCGACCACCTCATGTGTTCGCCGCAGGCCGCCGACAGGCTCGAGGCGGTGACGATCCACAAGAAGGCGCGCGGCAAGGAAAAGCCGAGCGACCACGTGCCAGTGGTCGGCGTGTTCAGGGACGGAAAGACCAGATGATCAAGCTCATCTTCTGTCTTCATTCCTTGTCGCTCTGACCGAACCGCGCCATCGCTTCCTCCCCCACGGGAGGGAACAGCGCTCGCGGCGATTGTGAATCCCCTTTAGGGGTACAGATTCTAGTCCGGATCGCCGTTGCGACGTGCGACGAGCGGGCCCTGCTCGGCGGTCAGCACCGCGTCCATCAGCTTCAAGACTTCCGCTATCTCGCCGACGATCCTGCGCGCCCGCGCTGGATCGTCGAGCGACTTGAACATGTCGCCGATCTCGTATTTGTCGCCGGTCTCCACTGCGAGAAGGAGATCGCCATCCTGAAAGCCGCACCGGACCCGGCGGCCGCTGAACGCTTCCTCCAGATGGATCAGGCGCTCCATGAACACCGGATGCACCAGATACCGCGCTTCGACCTGATCGTTGGAATAGACCTCGAACGCCTTCTCGAACGTTGAATCGCCGAGACCTACGCGCTTCAACTCTCCGAAGGCGCGCAGGCCATTGAAGACGCCCGCATCGCGCTTGACCACCGTCACGCCGTGGAATTTCTTCGGGAACGCCATGCGGATCATCTGCCCGCGGAAGACCGTCACATAGCTTTTGCCGTTCTTGGTGCGCCGCTCGTCCTCGAGTTTCGCTTCGCAGAGATCGAAGGCGCAGCCCTGGCGTTCGCCGTGGAAGAAATCCTCGAAGTGGGAGCGATCGTGGCTCGGCAGCAGGTCAAGCGCCTGAAAGCGCCGCAAACTCGGCGGATCCAGGCCGCCGTCGCTATAGCTCGCGCCGATCGCTTCCGCGATCAATGTGAGCGAGCCCGTCTTCATCCGTCCGGAAAGGCGCTGCAGCGGCATGTAGGCCATGGTGAATGCCGCGGCGGCCGCGAGCGCCGCCACAATCAGGCCCGCGAAACCTTCCTGAAAGAACACAAATGCGAGCGCACCAAGAGCCAGCGCGACGGGCGCGCCGATCATCAATCGTTTCTTGAACATCTCGATGGCCGCGACGCGCACCGATTCACCTTCCACGAACAACGGTTCGATGCGCTCCTTGTAGAGCGTGTCGAACTGCGCGTCAGTCATGTGCGCGAGATCGAGAGCTTCAGATGTCCGCATAGACATGTGTCTCTCCGGTGAAGCCCGGGTGCGTGACCGCGCCGAGGTGCGCAGGCCCCACCTGCTGGGCGTATTTCCACAACGCGCCGGAGCCGTAATTCGTCCTGTGCGGCGTCCACGCCTTCTTGCGTTCGGCCAGTTCGCCTTCGCTCACCTCAAGATCAATGCGGCCGGTCGCTGCGTCGATGGCGATCATGTCACCGTCGCGCACGAGGGCGATCGGCCCGCCCGCCTGCGCTTCGGGACCGACGTGTCCGACGCAAAATCCGCGCGTGGCGCCGGAGAAACGCCCGTCGGTGATCAGCGCCACCTTGTCGCCCATGCCCTGACCGTAGAGCGCGGCCGTCGTCGACAGCATCTCGCGCATGCCGGGACCGCCGCGCGGGCCCTCATAGCGGATGACGAGCACTTCGCCCTCCTTGTACCGCCCTTCGGACACCGCCGCGAAACAGGCGTCCTCGCCGTCGAACACGCGCGCCGGGCCACGGAACGCAATCGTCTCCATGCCGGCGATCTTGACGATGGCGCCCTCCGGCGCAAACGAGCCCCACAGACCGACGACGCCGCCATTCGGCGACAGGGCGTTGGTCATCGGACGAATGACGTCCTGGTCGGCGCGCAGCGTCACGCCTTCGATATTTTCGCGCAGCGTCTTGCCGGTGACGGTCATCACGTCGCCGTGCAACAGGCCAGCGTCGAGCAGCACGCGCAACAGTGCCGGCACGCCGCCCGCTTCGCCGAAATGCTTGGCGACATATTTTCCGCCCGGCTGCAGGTCGACGAGCCAGGGCGTTTTCTTGAACACTTCCGCCATGTCGGCGAGCGTGAACTTCACGCCTGCTTCGTGCGCCATCGCCGGCAGGTGCAGGCCGCCGTTTGTCGAACCCCCGGTCGCAGCAACAACGATGGCCGCGTTCTCGAACGCTTCCCGCGTGCAGATGTCGCGCGGGCGGATATTCTTCTCGATGAGACTCACCACCGCGCGACCGCTGGCGGCGGCATAGGCGTCGCGCGTTTCGTAGGGCGCCGGCAAGGCCGAGGAAAGCGGCAGCGCGAGACCGATCGCTTCGCTGACACAGGCCATGGTGTTGGCCGTGTATTGCCCGCCGCACGCGCCGTCGCCCGGACACGCGTGCTTTTCCAGATCGCAGAGATCTTCGAGCGACATCTTGCCCGCCGCGTGCGAACCGACGCCCTCGAACAGGTCGCGCACGTTCACTTCACGCCCACGCCACACGCCCGGCAGGATCGATCCGCCGTAGATGAACACGCTCGGCACGTTGAGCCGCAGCATCGCCATCATCATGCCCGGCAGCGACTTGTCGCAACCCGCGAGCCCGACAAGCGCATCGTAGGAGTGCCCACGCATGGACAGCTCCACGCTGTCGGCGATCACCTCGCGCGAGGCGAGCGAGGAGCGCATCCCTTCGTGGCCCATGGCGATGCCGTCAGTGACGGTGATGGTGCAGAATTCGCGCGGCGTGGCGCCCGCTTCCTTGACGCCCGTGCTGACCGCGTGCGCCTGGCGCATGAGCGCCGTGTTGCAGGGGGCCGCCTCGTTCCAGCAGGACGCGACGCCGACGAAGGGCTGCTCGATCTCCTTCGTGCCGAGGCCCATCGCGTAGTAATACGAGCGGTGCGGCGCGCGCTCGGGCCCCACAGTCGTGTGACGGGATGGCAGCTTCGATTTGTCCCAACGCGTCGTCATGCGGTTCCCTCCAGTCAGCTTCGTTTCCTTGAGCCCTCTCCCTGAGGCGAGCGGCGCGATCGTCAGATCATGCTCTCAGCCAGCGTCACCATGCGCGGCAGGCATACGGTTGTGAGATCATAGCGCGCGATGGCGTCCGCGCGGGCCTGCGCACGCATCGCACGGTAACGGTCGGGCGCAGCGAGCGCATCGACGATGCAGCTGGCAAGCCCGTCCACGTCGAAGAAATCCGTCATCAGCCCGTTGCGCTCGTGCTGCACCGCCTCGCGCACCGGCGCTGTGTCCGACGCGATGACGAGGCAGCCAGCGCTCATCGCCTCCAGCAGGGACCACGACAGCACGAACGGGTAGGTCAGGTAGATGTGCGCGGCAGAAACCGCGAGCGCATCGAGATAGGTCTGACGCGGCACGCGGCCGAGAAAATGCACGCGCGACAGGTCAAGCCGGTCCGCGAGTTCGGCGAGATAGATATCCTTCCAGGTCTGTCCCTTCGGCGCGGGCGCGCCGTACGCCACGCCGTCCGTGCCCCCGATGATCACCGCGTGCGCATTCGGCCGCTCGGCGAGGACGCGCGGCAGCGCGCGGAGAAAAACGTGAATGCCGCGCAGGGGTTCGAGGTGCCGGTTGATGTTGGTGACGACCTCGTCGCCCGGATGGAACACCAGATCAGTTCCCGGTATCGCGAGGCGGGCGTCCGCGCGCGGCGCGGCGCTGGCGGTGTCGATTCCGTCGTGGATCACCTCTATGCGGCGGCGGAGATCTTCCGGAAAGGTATCGCGCTGGAACGCCGTGGGCGAGACGGCGCGAGTCGCAGCGAGCATCGAAAGCGCGAGCGCGCCATTCTTCGCCCGCACCCGGATCGCGCGATCGAGGGTCATGGCGCCGAATTCGGGATCGAAGCCCACGTCGAGATCGCGCGGGGCGGTGAAGAACTCGGCGTAGAGCAGCTGCCTTACGCCCGGCCACACGTCGTCGAGAAAAAGCGTTTCGCCCCAGCCGTTGTGCGCGATCACCAGATCTGGCGTGAAGCCCTTCTGCTTCAGCGCGTCCGCCGCCTGGGCGGCCGCGGCGCCGCGCATGCAGTCGGCCTCGTAGCGCACGGCGAGCGGGAGGATGTCCTTCGTGGTGCCGCGGTTCAGCCGGTAGGTGGACAACGGAACGCCCCCCACCGCGCGCGCGGTGTGCGAGCCGATGGCGAAGACCTCATGTCCACGGGCTTTCAGCGCCGGCGCCAGATGCACGAACTGGGCGGGAAAGTTGTTGTGGACGAAGAGGATCTTCACGTCGCCGCTTTCAGCCTTTCGAGCGCCGCCGAGAGCTTGGCGCTGGTGGTTTCCGCGTCGGCGAGACGTTCGCGCTGCTCCTCCACGACTTCCTCCGGCGCCCGTTCGATGAACTGCGCGTTGGCGAGCTTGGCGCGGATCTTCTGCGCCTCGCCGTCGAGACGCGCGATCTCCTTGCCGAGCCGGACCACTTCCGCGGCGAAATCGACGATGCCGTCGAGCGGTAGCGCCACCGTGGCTTCATCGAGAACGAACGTCACCGAGCCCGTCGGCGGCGCCTCGGCGCTCGTCGAATACTCAAGCCGCGCCAGTCGATCGATCAGGTCCTGGTAGCGTTCAAGACGCGCCGCACTTTCAGGCGTGGCGCCGACCAGCAGCAACGGCACGCGGGCGGCCGGCGGCACGTTCATTTCCGCGCGCAGCGCGCGCGTTTCCGAGACGAGCCGGATGATCCAGTCGATCTCCGCGTCTGCGTGCGCGTCGATGAGCGCGTCCGACAGCACGGGCCACTGCTGGACCGCCAGCATGTTGTCACGCCTGGGCCCGCTCTCGGACAGGCGCGTCCAGAGTTCCTCGGTCATAAACGGCATGAACGGGTGCAGCAGCATGAGCATGCGGTCGAACACCCACGCGGCGGTGCGCCGCGTCTCGACCTTCGCCTTGTCGTCCTCGCCCATGAGCAACGGCTTCACGAGTTCGAGATACCAGTCGCAGTATACGTTCCAGACAAAGCGGTAGAGCGCGTTGGCGGCTTCGTTGAAGCGGAAGGCTTCCAGCTCCCGCGTCACGATGGCGGCGGTGCGCGCCGTTTCGCCGACGATCCATCGGTTCACGGTCTGCTTGGCGTCGGCGGGATCGAAGGCTTCCCACCAGGCGCATTCGTTCATCTGGCAGAAGCGTGCGGCGTTCCAGAGCTTGGTGCCGAAGTTGCGGTAGCCCTCGATGCGCGGCTCCGACAGCTTGATGTCGCGGCCTTGTGCGGCCATCGCCGCCAGCGTGAAGCGCAGCGCATCGGCGCCGAACTTGTCCACCAGCGTCAGCGGATCGAGCACGTTGCCCTTGGACTTCGACATCTTCGCGCCGCTCGCATCGCGGACGAGCGCGTGGATGTAGACGTCCTTGAACGGGACCTCGCCCATGAAGTGAAGGCCCATCATCATCATCCGGGCGACCCAGAAGAAGATGATGTCGAAGGCGGTGACGAGGGTGGACGTGGGATAGAACTTCTTCAGTTCCGCCGTATCGGTCGGCCAGCCGAGCGTGGAGAACGGCCAAAGTCCCGACGAGAACCAGGTGTCGAGGACGTCCTCGTCCTGCGTCAGCGCGGTTTTCTTTCCGTAGTGCTTTTGCGCCGCCGCGAGCGCCGCGGCTTCGGTCTCCTCCACGAAGATTACGCCGTCCGGGCCGTACCACGCCGGAATCCGGTGGCCCCACCAGAGCTGGCGCGACACGCACCACGGCTCGATGTTTCGCATCCACTCGTAGTAGGTCTTTTCCCACTGTTTCGGCGTGAAGACGGTCTTGCCGTCTTCCACCGCCTTGATCGCCGGGATCGCCATTTTCGGCGCATCCACATACCACTGGTCGGTCAGCCACGGCTCGATGACGACGCCGGAGCGGTCGCCGTGCGGCTGCGTGTGCTTGATGGCGTCCTCGCCGCGACGCAGGCCGAGTTCCTCAAGATCGGCGAGCACCTTTTCGCGCGCCTTGAAACGATCAAGCCCGCGATAGGCCTCGGGAACATTCTCGTTCGTCTGCGCGCGGGCATCGAAAATATTGATCTGCTCAAGATCGTGCCGCTTGCCGACCTTGAAATCGTTGAAGTCGTGCGCCGGCGTGATCTTCACCGCGCCCGTGCCCGCTTCGGGGTCGGCGTAGTCGTCGGCGATGATCGGGATGAGGCGGCCGGTGAGCGGCAGCTTCACGCTTTTCCCGATCCACGCGGTGTAGCGTTCGTCCTTCGGGTTCACGGCGACTGCGGTGTCGCCCAGCATCGTTTCCGGGCGCGTGGTCGCCACGACGATCTCACCGCTTCCATCCTCGAGCGGATAGGCGATCTTCCACATCATGCCGTTGACGTCGCGGTTCTCGACTTCGAGATCGGAGATCGCCGTCTCGAAATGCGGGTCCCAGTTCACCAGCCGCTTGTCGCGATAAATGAGCCCTTCCTTGTGCAGCTGCACGAACACCTTCCGCACGGCGGCGGAAAGGCCTTCGTCCATGGTGAAACGCTCGCGGCTCCAGTCCGCCGAGCAGCCGAGGCGTTTCAGCTGCTGCAGGATCTGCCCGCCGGACTTCTCCTTCCACTGCCACACGCGGCTCACGAATTCCTCGCGCCCCAGCGTGCGCCGGTCAGCATTGCCCTGTTCGGCGAGCTGGCGTTCGACGACCATCTGCGTGGCGATGCCCGCGTGGTCGAGCCCCGGCTGCCAGAGCGCAGCCTTCCCGCGCATCCGCTCGAAGCGGATCAGCACGTCCTGCAGCGTATTGTTCAGCGCGTGGCCGATGTGCAGCGTGCCGGTGACGTTCGGCGGGGGGATGACGATGCAATAGGGTTCGGCGTCCGCGGCCTTCGAGGGCGCGAACGCGCCGGATCGTTCCCAGAGCGTATATATCCGCGGCTCGGCGGATTTCGGATCGAATGTCGTGTCGAGCATGGGGGATTGATAGCGTCCGTTGTGCTGCAGCGCGACTGCTTTCACGATCCCCCTTCGCCGCAGCTGCACGCCATGTGCGCCACCGACGCGCGCGGGGCGCAAACGAAAAGACCCCGGCTTGCGCCGGGGCCCAGACGATGGAGCAACAGATTGGGATCAGCGCGCCAGGCGCGAGATGCGATCCAGTTCGGCCTCGACCTTGGCCTCCACGATCGCGGGCAGGTTCTGCTCGAGCCACTCGCGCAGCATCGGCTGCAGGAGTTCGCGCACCACCCCCTCGACCGTCTGGCCGTGAGTGTCAGTAAGTCGCAGGGAGCCGGCCAGGCGCGTGAACGATCCGGCGGCCTGGGTGACGACAGGCTGCGAGACGATGGCCTCCGGGGAGCGCGCTTCGACGGGCGGGGACGCCGGGCGCAGGGGCGGCGGCTCGGGCGCGGCCATCGCGGGCGGCGGTCCGGGCTCCGGCTCCACCGGCGCGTCGAAAACGAGCAGATCGTCATCGGTCGCTGGAAGCGGCGCCTCGGCGGCAGGCGTGCTCAGCTCAAGGACCGGAGCGGCCGGCGGAGCCGCCTCGTCCTCGGAAATAATGCGCCGAATCGACGCGAGAATTTCCTCCATGGAGGGTTCGGCTTGGGGATCTTGCAGCGCCATGGGGCATCCGTGAACAGAGTCGTCGCAACGCGAAAGCGCCGTTTCGGTCCCAGCACACCCCCGACGAGAGACCCTAGCGGTCGTCCGCGGGGTGCGTGGAGAGAATCGTCCAGCGCACCGCCCTGCGATGATCGTCGGGATCGTATAACGGCGCGTTAATACTGAGCGCCCTGGCGTCCAGCTTGCCGATGGACAGCAGCAGCCCGTGCGCGGCGACATAGGCGTCGCGTTCGGCGCGGATGACGCTGAGCTGCGAATCAAGCAGCTCCTGCTGCGCGTTGAGCACATCGAGCGTCGTGCGCAGGCCGACCTGTTGTTCCTGCTCGACGCCCTCCAGCGCCAGCTGGTTCGCCCGGACCTGCTCCCTCGACGCCTCGATCACGCGCTGGGAGGCGAGGTAGTCGTTCCAGGCGGACGTCGTCTGGCTGACGACGCTGCGGCGGACCTCCTCGGTCTGGGCCTCCGCGCGCAGGACCCCGACCCGCGCCGAGCGCGTGCGCGAGCGCGCAAAACCACCCTCAAACAGCGGGATTGAGACCTGCGCCGCCGCGATCTGACTCTCCTGTTCAATGCCCGGCCCGGAGGGCTCGATGTCGCGCGCCATGCGGCCGAACACGGAGATCTGCGGCAGGAGATCCGCCCGCTCGATCCGCACCTGCTGGCGCGCAGCACGTTCGTTCTGCTTGAACCGCAGGAGATCGGGGTTGAGATCGAGCGCGATCGCCACGGCCTCGTCATAGCTCTCGGGCAGGCCCGCGGCGGCCGGCGCGGGCTCAAGCGTGCCCGGCGCCTGTCCGACGATGCGCGCGTACTCCGCGCGCGACGCGGCGAGATCGGACCGCGCGCCGGCAAGTCCCGCTTGCGCCCCGGCAAGGCGCGCCTGAGCCTGCGCCACATCCGTGCGGGTGATCTCGCCGACTTCGAAGCGGTCCTTGGCGGCCTGAAGCTGCCGTTCGAGCAGCGTTGCGTTGTTCTCGCGAATGCGCACGACATCCTCATCGCGCCGCACGTCTACGTAAACCGCGATGACCTGCAGCAGCACCTGCTGCTCGGTGGAGCGCAGCCCTTCCTGCGCGCCTTCGATCTGCGCATTCGCCTGACCGATCTGCGCGAGGCGACGCCCACCCTCGAACAGCGATTGCGTGGCGGTGATCGTGGCGTTCTGGGGTTCGGAGGTGTTCTTCGAGCGCTGCGTGCCGAAGATCGTTTCCGTCTCGGTGATGCGCAGCTGCGTTCCGTATGAGCCGGTGATTCCCACCTGCGGGAGAAAGCCCGCGCGCGCTTGCGCATAACCTTCGTCGGCCTGGCGGGCCTGCTGGCGCGCGCCGTCGAGCGTCGGGTTGGTCTTGTAGGCCGACGCCAGCGCATCTCCCAGCGTGTCCGCGAACGCCGCCCCCGGCGTCAGCGCGGCAAGAGCCGCCGTAAGCAACAATCTCATGGATCGACGAGCCTCGTTCTGATGCCGGCCCCGCGGCGCGCCAGGGGCAATTCCTGAAAACTATAGCGACCGTTCATTCGTCGTACCATGCAGCGCGGCGCGATGAAGGTCATCGGTTTGCACTCCCGACACGAACTCCGGATGACGGCCGCGTGCAGCGATTCGGTTTTCAGAAAGCAAACTGCGGCCTGGCGGCGAGACCCGGCGCTACGGGAGGCGCGGCGTCGAACAGGACGCGGAACGCGGTGACGCCGCCGGACTTGGTGTAAAGCCGCGCGTGGCCCGCAGGCCCCGATCGCACGATCACGCCCAGACGGCCGCCTTCGGCAAGCTGCGCGAGCCAGGCCTCCGGCACGATCTCGGCGGCGCCGTTGAGCATGATGATGTCGTAGGGCGCGGCGTCAGGCCACCCGTCCGTGATTTCCGTGGACGCAGTATCCACATTGTCCATCCCACAAGCCCCCAGCGCCGCCACAGCCGCGAAATTGAGATCCGAATCCGGCTCGAGCAGCGTCGTCTGCACCCCGCATCGCGCGAGCACCGCCGAGCCATATCCCGTGGCCCCTGCAATTTCCAAAGCCCTGAGGCCCGGTCGCGGCGCCAGCGCCTGCAGCAGCTTTCCCATATCCCGAGGACGCATCAGCGCCCGACCCGGCGCGACCTCCAGCTCCTGGTCGGCGTACGCCAGCTGCTTCAGCGGCGGCGGCGCGAACGCCTCGCGCGGTATGGCGCGCATGGCGGCCAGCACGGAAAGGTCCGTCACGTCGCTGGGGCGAACCTGGGTTTCGACCATCAGATAGCGCGCGCGCGCGAAGTCCATGACGCATCCTTCGTGGAATCCTGCCCGGCTGATACGCGCGCCGGGCGCCCCTCACAAGCCGTCCTTTGGCCGCGCATTGTCGCGCGCGACGCGTGACTTCGGGGTCCTGTCTTGCTATTTCCCCCGGCTCACCGTCGACGCCCCGGATCTCCGGGCGTCGAATCTGGCTGGCCTCGTGGCGGAGTGGTGACGCAGCGGACTGCAAATCCGCGCACCCCGGTTCGATTCCGGGCGAGGCCTCCACATCTTGTTCACCACGCCCCTTAAACACGCGTTGGGGTTAACGGAATTTTTACCATCCGCAGCTAGATGTAGCGTGTCTTCCCTTGGAGACACCCCACCATACCCAACGCCTTTCGGGGGCCCCTTGCGGGCCCCCGCATTTCTTCCGGCCCCCGCCGCCGCGGCCGGGCGGACACCGCCCCTCCGCCACGGAAGTCACGCAGACGCCAAAGGATCGTCGCTTCCCCCTTTCGGACCGCCGCCGATCTTGATAGACAGCCCCGACGCAAGCGCGTTGTTCCTCGGTAGCTCAGTGGTAGAGCAGTCGACTGTTAATCGACTGGTCGTAGGTTCGAATCCTACCCGGGGAGCCATTGCCCGTCTTCGTGCATGCGGCGGGCGGCGCAAATTGGCCCTTGAGATCAGGCTGCCGCCGTCTCAGCGATCGCGAGCCAGCTCAACCACGCCAACCAGGCGATAGACGGCGACACCAGCCCGGCAGCGCGGCGGGACTGCGGAAAGACCGCCACAAGCGCCATCGCCGCGATCGCCAGCGCCGTCAGGGTGTTCGCGGCCATCCAGTGCCCGTCAAACGCCCGGGCGCTGAACGGATAGACGATCGATGCAGCGAGCAATGCATCAATCGCAAATGTCTCGGCCTCGTCGCCACGCGCCACCTCAAACCGCGCCGCGCCGAGCATAATCAGAATCACAATCCAGATCGCGGCGGACGCCCAGGTGGGCGGACCGGCCTCAAATACGGGGATATCCGCGCCGCCGCCGCCAAGCATCAGCACCGCATTGATCGTCATGGCCAGGAAGGCGGGCGCTGTTGCGTTGATCGCAAGGCGCATGCGCTCGGGCAGGTTTTCAATGGATGGCGACAGGTTCCAGACGTTTGTCATGTCCCCAGAACGCCACGATCGTCCCTGCTCTACAGTGACCGACGGCACGCCGCGCACAATGCCGCCACATCCTCGACATCGTGATAGAGCGCAAACCCGATGCGCAGGACATCGTCACGGGCGTCGGCGATGACATTCTCGCGCTCCAGCGCCGCCTGCCACGCGCGCGCCTCCGGATGGCGCAGCGCCAGAAACCGTGCGCGCCGCCCCTCGCCTGGCGGGTTCAGGACCTCCGCCTCCCCCAGCCGCCCCGCGGCGCCCTCGTCGATGGCATATTCGAGATCCGTCGTGCGCGCGGCGGCGTGACGGTGAACGGTCGCCGTATCCAGACCTTCGACCTCAAGCATCTCGCGAACCGCGTTGAAGCGATAGAGCGCGCTCGCGTCAAAGGTCGCGCCGAAGAAACGGCTTGCGTCCTTGCCATAGCTGACCGCGCCGGGAGATCCGGCGAGTGCGCCAAACTCCGCATACCAACCCGTGATCGCCGGGCGCGGCGCATATCCCGGCGGCGCATGCAGGAAACACATGCCCTCTCCGGCCATTGCGTACTTGTAGCCGCCGGCGAGATAGAACACGGCATCCGCGGCGGCGCCCAGCCGGGTCGGCAGCGCCATGAAGCCGTGGTACCCGTCGATGACCACCCAAGGCCCTTCCGGTCGCGCAATTTCCGCCAGATCGAACGCCTGATCGAAAACGCAACCCGTGCGGAAGAAGACATGGCTGACGAAGATGATGTCGTGCTCGCCGCTGCGCGCGCGCTTCGCGAAACGGTCGGCGAATGTCTCGAATGGCGCGAGCGGAACGCGCTCTATGGTGATGTCGCCGTCTTCGGCCCAGCGCGCCGTCTGGCGGCGGAAGGAATGAAACTCGCCATCGGTCGAAAGAATGCGCACGCGCCGCTGCGGCCAGGCCGAGACGATGCGCAGCAGGAAATCGTGCGTGTTGCTCGACACCGCGATCGTGTCCTGGCGCGGCACCCCGAGTTCTCGCGCGACATGCGCGCGCGCCTGAGGGTACACTGTTTCGAAAATATGCGACCACTTGAGATCCGCCAGCAGCGTCGCATCGTCGAACGCGCGCATGTGGCCCTCGCGCGCCGCGTCGGGCCACAGGTGGTGACTGTGCGCCGCCACATGCAAGCGGCCGGGATCGGCGGCGAGCGCCTGGGAGAAGAGGCGCTTCCAGCTCATAGCCGCGTGCGCACCGACCAGAGTTCCGGAAAGCACCGCCGCTCCAGCGTCTTGGCGAGATAGCCGACGCCGTCCGTCCCGCCCGTGCCGCGCTTTCTGCCGATGATGCGCTCTACAGTCAGCACGTGCTTGTGCCGCCAGGTCAGGAGTCCGTCGTCGAGGTCGACGAGCTTTTCGGCAAGTTCGTAGAGATCCCAGTGGGCATCGGTGTCGCGGTACACCGCGAGCCAGGCATCCTCGACGGCTTTCGATGCGACGTAGGGTTGCGACACGTCGCGGTCCAGCACCGCCTCGGGCAGCGCAAGGCCCGCCGCCGCAAGACGCCTGAGCGCGACATCATAGAGACTGGGCGCCTGCAGCGCCGCTTCCAAGGCCGCGCGCGCCTCAGACCCTTCACCCTGGAATTGCAGGAACGTAGGGTCCTTCAGCCCCAGCAGATACTCCAGGGTGCGGAACTGGTAGGATTGGAATCCGGAACTCGTCCCGAGCCCTTCGCGGAAACTCATGTAATCCGCCGGCGTCATCGTCGTGAGCACATCCCACGACAGCGTCATCACCGTCTGGATCCGCGACACCCGCGCAAGACTCTTGTAGGCGGGCTCAACGTCCCCGGCGGCGATCAGCGCACGCGCAAGCGATACCTCGTGGATGATCTGCTTGAGCCAGAGTTCCTTGGTCTGGTGCATGATGACGAACAGCATTTCGTCATGGCGCGCGCTCAGCGGATGCTGGCAACCTAGCAGCGCATCAAGGGCCAGATACCGTCCGTAAGTGATCGAGTCTTTCATGGCGCGCGATTAGCACGGCTTTGCGTGTCGGACGATTCGCCACAGCGGCATTCTGCGGGCTGGCCGCGCGCGGCGGCGGCGGGTTCCCTCGCCTCCATGTCTTCCGACCATCTCCCGCGTCCCTACGAATGGTCCGTCCGCAGGCGTGTGGTCGTGCTCGCGCTGGCGGTGCTGGCGGCGGCCGTCCTTACCGCCGCGGCGCTGATCGCCGCGGCAAGCTGACGGCACGGACTGACATTACCGGCCGCATTAACCTTCTGACGGCTGAATCGTTCTTCCAATCTTCAGGGAATACGTTAGGTTCAGTCCGTTCGAAGAAGTCGACGGGGGACTGCAACGCATGTTTCGATGGGCGCCGATCCGGATCACGGCGATGTGCAGCCTCGCCGTCGTCCTGGCGGGTTGCGGCAAGGGCGCGAGCGAAGACGCCGCCAAGGCCGTGGCCGCCCCTGAAGTAACCGTTGTCGCCGTCTCCAGGGATGGCGCCGCCGGGGCGGTGCGCGCCAGCGGGCTGGTCGCCTACCAACGGGAAACCGCCTTGTCCTTCAAGGTCCCGGGCGTCATCGCGCGGCTGAATGTGGACGAGGGCGACCACGTGCGCGCGGGTCAGACGCTCGCGAGCCTGAACCTCACCGAGTACTCCGCGAATTTCGCCGAGGCGGACGCCGCGCTGCGCACCGCGGAGAGCCAGCTTGAGCGGACAAAGACGCTGCACGAAAAGGGCCTCGTCGCCCAGGCGCGCCTCGACGACGCCCAGCTCGCCGTGGACCGCGCGCGCGCCGCGCGCCAGTCGACCGGATTCAACCGCTCCCAGGGCGTCATCGTCGCCCCCTCGTCCGGCGTCATCCTGCGTCGCGCCGCGGATCCAAACCAGAATGTCAGCCCCGGTCAGCCGGTGCTCACGCTCGGCGAGGTCAATTCGGGACTGATCGTGCGCGCCGGAATCGCTGCCGCAGACGCCGCCCGAATAAAGACCGGGGACGCCGCCGCGATCCACATCACCGGCCTGCCCGGAGAGCCGCGCAACGGTCGCGTCACACGGGTGTCCGCCAAGAGCGACGCAGCGACCGGCGGCTTCGATGTCGAGATCGCGGTGACGCCAATCGACGGGTTGCGCAGCGGGCTTGTGGCGGAAGCTGTTATCGCCGCATCCGGAGGCGGCGGCCAGACCGGGCCGATCCGGGCGCCGACGCTCGCCCTGCTCGACGCGAGGGCGGACCAGGGCGTGGTGCTGGTCGTCGATGCGCAGAACATCGCCCGCCGCCGGGCGGTGCAGACAGCGGGCGTGGACCGCGACAGCGTGCTGATCGTCGGCGGACTTGAGCCCGGCGAGCGCGTCGTATCCTCCGGCGCGGCCTACGTGCGCGACGGCCAGCCCGTCTCCATCGCGGAACCGCCCACGGCGACGCCTGTCCCGACCGCGACGAAGGCGTCGCCCTGATGCGCGCCATCGTCCGGTTTTTTGTCGACAGCTGGCAGTTCTCGCTCGTCGTCTTCGCACTGCTCATCGCGCTCGGCTTCAGCGCCGTCATGAGCGTTCCGAAATCCGAAGATCCGATTGCGCAGTTTCCGATCGCGGCCGCCATCGTCGTGCTTCCGGGGGCGGATGCCGAGCAGATGGAAAAACTGGTCGTCATCCCGCTCGAGCAGGCGTTCAACCGCATCGAGGACGTGAAGGAGATCGAGTCTTTCGCCGGACCGGGCACAGCGTCCGTCAATGTCGAGTTCGTCTGGGGTTCCGATCCGCAACGCAAGTACGATGAGCTGGTGCGCGAACTGAACGTCGCACGCGCGAGCCTTCCGGCAGGCGTCGTCGAGATCCGCACGCTGCGCGCCAACACCGCCAACGCGGCCGTCGTGCAGATGGCGCTTGTCAGCGATACCGCGCCCCTGCGCCAGATGGAGGCGTTCGCGCGCGACCTGCGCGACCAGATCGAGCGCGCGCCAGGGGTGCAGGAAGCCGAGATATGGGGCGCGCCGGCTTCTGAAGTGCGCGTCGCCCTTGACCTCGACACCATGGCCACCCAGCGCATGTCCCCGGCCATCGTCGCCGACGCGCTGCAACGCGAGGGCGCCGATACGCCGGTCGGGCCGGTTGAAGCCGGCGGCCGCCGCTTCAACGTGCAGGCCACTGGCGCGTTTGACAGCCTCGACGAAATCCGCGCCACGCCGCTCCGCTCCGCCGAGGGCCGCGCGCTCACGGTCGGTGACGTGGCGGACGTGTCCTGGGCCAACGACGAACCGCGCCACATCACACGCTACAACGGAAAGCGCGCCGTCTTCGTCACCGCGCGCGGCGAACTCGGCGCCACCATATTCGAGGTGCGCAATGGCATCTATGCCGGCCTCGATTCATTTCGCGAGACGCTCCCCCCGGAAATCACGCTGGAGACTGGTTTCGATCAGTCGAAGACCGTCTCGCATCGCCTGAAAAACCTCGGCCGCGATTTCATTATCGCGATCCTGCTGGTGCTGATCACGCTCCTGCCGCTCGGCGTGCGCGCAGCCGCGGTCGTAATGGTGTCCATCCCGCTGTCGCTGGCGATCGGGGTGCTGGCGATCCAGCACCTCGGCTTCTCGATGAACCAGCTGTCCATCTCGGGCTTCGTTGTGGCGCTCGGCCTGCTGGTCGATGATTCCATTGTCGTGGTGGAAAACATCGCGCGCCGCCTGCGCGAGGGCATGTCGCCGCGCGAGGCCGCCATTGCGGGCGTGCAGGAGATCGACGTCGCGGTGATCGGCTGCACCGCGGCGCTGATCTTCGCCTTCCTGCCGATCCTCGCGCTGCCGGAGGGGGCAGGCGAGTTCATCCGCTCCTTCCCGGTGGCGGTGCTCTGCACGATCGCGGCCTCGCTCGTGGTGTCGTTGACGATCATTCCGTTCCTGGCGGGCCGCGTGCTCCCGCGCACAGAGGCTGGGCACTCGAACTTTTTCCTGGATACCGTGATGGGCTTCATCCACACGGTGTACCGCCCGCTGCTGCACTTCGCCCTCTCGGCGCCGCGGCGCACGGTGATCGTATCGCTCGCCATAGCGCTCGCGAGCTTTGCACTCATCCCAAAAATCGGCTTCTCGCTCTTTCCCGAAAACGACAGTCCCTACTTCATGGCCGACATCGAGCTGCCACAGGGCGCCGCACTTTCGGAAACGGACAAGGCGGTGCGCTACGCCGATGAGGTGCTCGCCGCGCGCAAGGACATCGCCTGGCGTTTCGCCAACACCGGCTACGGCAACCCGCAAGTCTACTACAACGTCTTCCAGGTGCGCGCGCAGCCGCACATCGGCCAGATCTACGCGAGCTTCAGCGAGTGGAATCCGAAGGAGGGTCCCAGGGCGGTCGAGGAGCTGCGCGACGCATTCCGCAAGTATCCCGGCGCCCGCATCACGCTACGCCGCTTCGAGAACGGTCCGCCCGTGGACGCGCCGATCGCCGTACGGGTGACCGGCAAGGACCTTGCGACGCTGACCGCGCTCGCCGAGCAGGTGGAAAAAATCGTGCAGGCGACGCCCGGCGCCATAGACGTGAAGAACCCATTCGCGGCGCGCACCGTCGATCTCGACCTGCGCATCGACCAGAACAAGGCCTCGCTGCTGGGCGTGCCCGCGGGCGCAGTGGACCAGACGCTGCGCATCGTGCTGGGCGGCGCGTCCGTCGCCAACTTCCGTGACCCGACGGGCGACGCCTACCCTGTACGCGTGCGCCTTCCCGGCGCGGCCGCTTCTCCGGTGGATGATCTCCGCAAGGTCTTCATCTGGAACGCGCAGGGCGGCGCGCTGCCCCTTTCGGAGCTGTCGGACCCTGGCTTCAAATCCGGCCCGACACAGATTGAGCGTTTCCAGCGCGAGCGGGTCGTCACGATCACGGCGAACACCGCGACCGGCTTTCTCACATCGCGCGTTACCGCGGACGTCGCGGCGCAGATTGCGGCGTTGAAGCCCCCGCCCGGCTACAAGATTTCATTCGGCGGACAGGCGCAGGCTGCGAGCGAGAGTTTCTCGGGTCTCGGCGCCGCCGTGCTGATCGCCACGTTCGGCGTGCTTGCGGTGTTGCTGCTCGAGTTCGGCACCTTCGCACAGATGACGGTCGTCGCCTTCGTGATCCCGTTCGGAATCATGGGCGGGCTGATCTCCCTTTTCCTGAGCGGCTATTCGCTGTCGTTCATCGCCGTTATCGGCTTCGTCGCGCTCATCGGCATCGAGATCAAGAACTCGATCCTGCTCGTCGATTTCACCAACAAGCTGCGCAAGGAAGGCGTGCCGCTGACGGAAGCCGTGGAACGCGCAGGCGAGCTTCGCTTTCTTCCCGTGCTTCTGACGTCCGCCACCGCGATCGGCGGGATGATACCGCTGGCCCTGGAAGCCTCGCCGCTCTACTCGCCGCTCGCGTTCGTCATCATCGGCGGACTGATCTCATCCACGCTGATGGCCCGGATCGTGACGCCGGCGATGTACCTGCTGCTCGCGCCGAAGGACAAGAAACCGGAAGAGGAAGCTCAGGCGGCGACGCCCTCAGGCTCCTCGGCCTGACGCCGCCACAACTCCGCGTACTCTCCGTCGCGCGCGACGAGCTGCGCATGTGCGCCCTCCTCCACGACGCGCCCGTCCTTGAGCACGATAATCTTGTCGGCGTCGGCGATCGTTGAAAGACGGTGCGCGACGACGATGGTGGTGCGTCCGCGCGATGCCTCCTCCAGAGCCGCCTGCACTTCCGCCTCGGTGCGACTGTCGAGCGACGATGTCGCCTCGTCGAGGATGAGGATCTTGGGATCCTTCAGGATGACCCGGGCGATGCCGACCCGCTGCTTCTCGCCGCCGGAGAGTTTGAGACCGCGTTCGCCGACGCGTGTCTCCCAGCCCTGCGGCAGCCGTTCGATGAATGCCAGCAGCTGCGCGCGCCGCGCGGCCTCGTCCAGCTCGGCCTGTGTGGCGTCAGGCCGGCCATAGGAAATGTTGAACCGGATCGTGTCGTTGAAGAGCACCACATCCTGCGGCACGAGACCAAGCACCTCGCGCAAGGACGTCTGCGTCACCGTCGTCAGATCCTGCCCGTCCACCAGCACGCGGCCCGATGATGGGTCATAGAACCGGAAGATCAGTTTCAGCACCGTCGACTTGCCCGCGCCGCTCGGCCCGACGATCGCTGTCGTGCGGCCCGCCGACGCTGTGAAGCTGACGTTCGCCAGCCCCTGATCGCGACCCTCGTGGAAGAACCCTACGGCGTCGAACCGCACCTCGCCGTCACGCGCCTGCAGCTTCGCGGCGCCCGGCGCGTCGGCGACGTCTGGCTGTTCATCCAGCAGCGCAAACATCTTCTCCATGTCGATGGAGGACTGCCTGATCTCGCGATACGCCATGCCGAGGATGTTCAACGGCGCATAGAGATTGAGCATGATGAGGATCACGGCGGTGATGTCGCCCGCACCCATTCCGCCGCGCGTCACAAGCACCCCGGCGCCGGCGACCATCGCCGCCAGGCCTGCGTTCATGATGAAACCCTGCGCCATGTTGAGCGCCACCAGCGAGGTGTTGGCCTGCACCGCGGCCTTTGCGTAGCTCGCAAGCGCGCCGTCGAAGCGCGCGCTTTCACGGTCTTCCGCGGCGAAGGACTTCACGGTCTCGAAGTTCAGGAGCGAATCCACGGCGCGGCCTGCCGCCTCGCTGTCGCGTTCGTTCATCTCGCGGCGGTACTTGAGCCGCCAGTTGGTGATGCGGAACGTGATCACGGCGTAGACGACCACAGTCACAGCGGCGATGACCGCAAACACGGGGCCGTACTTCCATGACAGCACGCCGGCGGCCAGCGCGAGTTCGATCACCGTCGGCGCGATATTGAAGCCGAGGAAGCGCAGCAGGAAGTCGATGGCGCGCACGCCGCGCTCGATGGTGCGATAGAGCGAGCCCGTGCGCTTGGACTGATGGAAGCGCACCGACAGGCTGTGGACATGGGCGAACACGGTCGCGCCGGCGCGGCGCTGCGCCTCCTCGCTGACCGGAGAGAAGATCGCGTCGCGGATCTGCGGGCCGGCCGTCGAGGCGAAACGCAGCGCCGCCCAGAAGCCCACGAGCCCGACGAACATCGGCAGCGTCCCGCCCGCATCCCCCTTCGAAAGCCTGTTGATGCCGTCGGCGAGCACCAGCGGCGCGAAGACCGCAATCACCTTGCCGAACAGCGTCAGCGCGAGCGCCGCGCCGATCCGCAGCTTCACGCCAGGCCCATCAAGTCCGCCCACGAGCTTCAGGATGCGCCCGACGGCGTCCCTGATGCTGGCGGTATCGGACGGTTCGGGCTGAACGGCGGCGGGATCGGCGGGCGGTTTCGGGGATGGGCGCATGTCGCCGAACAGGTAGGCCCGCGGCGGCGGCCCCGCAACGCGCCGACCTCTTGCATTTGAGGCGCTGGACCCGGCGTGGGCTATACTGGCGCGATGAAACCGATTCAGTCCGTCTGCGTCTATTGCGGCTCCTCCAACACGACGAAGCCCGAATACCTCGATCTCGCCACCCGTGTGGGCCAGGCCATCGCCTTGCGCGGCATGAGGATGGTGTATGGCGGCGGCCGCGTGGGCCTCATGGGCCGCGCGGCGGAGGCCTGCCACAGGGGCGGCGGCGAAGTGCTGGGCGTGATGCCCAAGTTCCTTGCGCGTCGCGAGATCACCTACGAGGACGTGCCGCACCGGATGGTGGACACGATGCACGAGCGCAAGCTCATCATGTTCAACGAAAGCGATGCGTTCCTTGTGCTCCCGGGCGGCATCGGGACGCTGGAGGAGGCGATCGAGATGCTCTCCTGGCGCCGGCTCGACCTCCATGTGAAGCCGCTCGTCTTCCTGAGCGAGGACGGCTTCTGGGATCCCCTGCTGCATCTCATGCAGCACACCATCGACGCCAACCTGACCCCGCCGTCGTTCAACGACGTCCTGCTGGCGGCCAACAGCGTCGAGGACGCCTTCGAGGCGATCGAACGCCGCATCCCCGCCTAGCTGGACGCCGCCCTTCGGGGCCGGTAAGCGCGGCGGCCATGTCAGAACTCGATCTCACTTTCCGCCAGCGGCTCGGCTGGATCGCGCACGTCTTCAAGGCGGCGACGCAGAACCATCACCCGGAACTGGAGCGGCTGTTTGCGCCGATGATCGCGAAGGACGCGGTGATCGCCGATGTGGGCGCGCATGCGGGCCAGTTCGCCAAGATCTTCGCGCGGCTGGCCCCGCGGGGGCATGTCTACGCCTTCGAGCCTTCGAGCTATGCGCTGTCGGTGCTGACGCACACGCTCGGCTGGAACGGCATGAAGCACGTGAGCATCGAGCCTTATGGCCTTTCGGATGCGCCGGGCTCCTTCACGATGTCGACGCCGCTGAAGCGCGGGCGGGCGGAAGTCGGATTTGGTCTGGCGCATCTGGGGACCGATGACGACAAGCGTCCCATGCGGGTTGAGTCGATCGAGGTCCGCACGCTGGATTCCTTTGCCGAGGAGAAAAAGCTCACGCGCCTCGATTTTCTCAAGGCCGATGTCGAAGGCTGGGAAGCGCGCATGTTGCAGGGCGGACAGGGAACGCTCGCACGCTTCAAGCCGACGCTCTTTCTGGAGATCGTGGAGTCGAGCCTTGCGCGCGCGGGCTCGACCGCCAGCGACATAATCAACCAGCGTTCGGCCATCGGCTACAGGGCGAAGAAACTGAACCAAGACGCCACCTTGTCGGATGTCGAGGGCTTCTCGGGCGATCGCGACTATCTGTTTGTGGCGCGCGGCGACTGACCCTGGGCATGCCGGCGCGCCCGCGGAATCGTCTCTGGAAAAACGACGCCGCGTCGGGTCTGCACTCAACATGGGAGCGCGGGCCTTCAGGCCCGCATGCAAATTTTCCTCATCAAGCTGTGCGCCCGCAGGAGATCCCTTCTCAAGGACCACAGGGCGGGCCTGAAGGCCCGCGATCCCGTCAAGGGCGGCTTGCGACGCGGATGGGAAACAAGGGCCCGCTCACACAACGGGCCCGGCGCGCGCGACGCGGAGATATTGGACCGCCGGACGCCGGCGTCGCGCGAGATCTTCCGACGGCGGACGCTCATCGGCGCCCTACGCGCCGCACCCGCTTCAGCGGCGGGGACCGGGCGCGCCGACGCCGTCCGCCAAAACAGCAGCCCTCCGACCGCCAGAACCAACACCGCAAGAAACGCGAGCACATTTGCCTCCGTCAAAACCTGCCGCGAGAGTTCTCTATTTGTTCTTTTTCATCAAGTTACGTTTTGGACATATGCTGGGGCGCCGCGCCGTTGTTTGTAGGGTGGATTGAGCGCAGCGAAATCCACCACGACCAGCGCGGCCACAAGGTGGATTTCGCTGCGCTCAATCCACCCTACGCGTCGCGTCGACTACTTCTGCGATGTTTGCTCCCTATGCGTTCTTTTCCTTCAAGTGACATTCTGGAAAGGTTTGAGGACTGGCAGGAGCAGCGAGAACCGTCACGAGTGAGGCGCCCTCTCGCAGGCCGCAAAACGCGTGTGTCACGCTTCCACAATAGCGGACGCCACCCTTTCCACATGTGTGTGGCATGCGTTTCACAAAGGCCAGTGTCTGTCACCAGTTGCGTGTTACCCGTCACCTGTCTTGCCCTTGTTCGCCATACTCGCAACGAACCCGATCAGGAGGGGAACGACTGCACTTCCGAAAACAATTGGTCCGTACACATCTTCCAGGGAGTTCAGCAACGTCACGTTAGCCAATAGGCAACCAAACCCGATCCATTTCTGAGATGCCGAAACCTGATGCTTCCGGGCCATCATCCACGCCAAAAGAACAAATGCGATCAGTGGCGGCGCTAGCATCAATGCGTCTACTGACGCTCCCGCGATCAAACTCGCGATCACTAAGAGCGTCACAACGCTTGTTGTGACGAAGCCTTTGAATACTGGCGACAATTGACGCTCCCACCGTGGTAAATTGGCCCCGCCGACGCTGCGAGAAAAGAATGCCACACACATTATCGGCTCTCGAACTCATCTCGAGAAAAACAATGTGGGCATACCTTTCTGGGGCGCGTGCCGACAAACCAGCTAACGACAAATCAGTGGCGGCATCCCTTTCGGGACACCGCCGGTTGTTTCCCGCTCACAACGCCGATGCGATGTCGGTCTTGCCGAAATCGTCGCCGACGTAGAGCAGCGGTGCGCCCAGCGCCTTGGCCAGAGCGTAGGCGAAGCAATCGCCGAAGTTCAATCCGGCGGCGGTGCCAAAGCCTTTGCCGTGGCGGATGCGCGCCTCCATGGCGATGCGCGCCAGTTCGTCATCGACAGGCGCAATGGCGATGTCGAATTGCTTCAAGAAGGCGTCGAGATGAGCGATCGCCAGCAAAGGCTCGCGGCGGCGCCCCGCCAGCACGGTCCCGGCCTCGACATAATTGGGCGCGGAGATCAGACGCTGGCCTTGCGGCTCAGCGGCAAGACGCACAGCCAGCGCGTCCGCGCCGGGCTCGCTCAGCATCATGGCGACGACAGCCGATGAATCGACGATCAGCATGGAGGCTAGTCTGTGTCGCCGCAGGCCTCATCCCATTCCGCCCTGGTGACGGGACGGGTGTCGTAATCGGGGCGGATGCGCTGGGCGAAGGCCTTGATCTCGGCCGCCTCCTCGCGCGCGGCACGCTCGCGCGCCAGGCGTTCGACCAGCGCCTTGGTCACGACCGCCGTGACGCTCTCGCCGGTCAGGCGGGAGAGTTCTTGGGCGAGCCTGTCGGCTTCGTCGGTCTCAAGCTCAAGCGTGGTCATGGGGCAAAGATAGCACGGGCAGGCGCCAATTTCATCCATGGGCGGAAAGTGTGACATACGCCGAAGGCGTATATCACCGTGCACCCCACGGATCGCCCCTACCCCGCCATATCCGCATCCAGCGACCACTCTTCCCAGTGCGCCCACACGCGCTCGCATTCCACGCGCCACGCCGCGAGCTTCTCGATGTGCGGCGCCTCCGGCGACACCTCGATCCAGCGGCGCGTGAAGAAGCCGTCGCCGGGCGCGCCGTCCTTGCCGACGACGAGCGCGCTCAGCACCGGCTCGCCGCGCTTCCTGTTGTCGATCGCCACCGCATTCAGCGCATCGAAGAGCGCTTCGCCGATGGGCACGCCCGTCTCGGCCGCGAGCTCCTGATAGGTGACGAGATCGCGTGCGCGCGCGACATCGATGAGGCGCGTCCGCATCGCGGCCTTTGCAGCGCGCGTGACCGCGAGCGCATCGGCGACCGAGATTGCCGGTCTCGCCGAAACGCCTGTCTTGCGCCGCACGCCCTCCAGCAACGCCGCCCACTGCGCGGGCGCGGCGAAGCGCGGCTGCGTGGCGATGAGATCGCAGGTCTGGATCGACTGGAACGGAAAGCCCGGCGTCACGTCCTCGATGCGCGCGGCGACGATCTTGTCGGCGTCGAATGCGTACTGCGCTTCCGCCTTCACCCAGTTCGACGTGAGCGACGCGTTCGACCAGAGCACGATCACAACTTTGGCGCCGGTGAGTTCACGCCCGATCACATCCGAGAAACGCTCGCCCGCCACGAGCGAGGTGTCCCACCACGTGGACCAGCCCGCCTCGACGAGTTTCGCCGACGCCGCTTCCGCCCACGCGCGATCCTCGCGCTTGTAGCTGATGAAGACGTCGGCCACGGCGCTTACGCCGCCTGCCCGCTCAGGCGCGCGCGGGCCTTCTCTTCGCCGATGAGCGCAAACAGCGGCGCCATCTCCGGCCCGTGATCCATCGCCGTCAGCGCCTGGCGCAGCGGCATGAAGAGGCCCTTGCCCTTCGCGCCCGTCTTGCCCTTCACCGCCTCGACGAATGCGCCCCACGACGACGCGTCGTATGGCCCCTTCGGCAGCACGCTCAGCGCCGCTTCCGCAAACCCTGCGTCCGCGATCACCGGCGTGATCGGCCCGGCGATCACCTTCACCCACGCCGTGACATCCGGCAGAAGCACGAGATTGGCGCGCACCGTGTTCCAGAACGTCTCGCCGATATCCGCGCCCAACGCCGCGAGGCGATCCTTCACGGCGTCGTACGGCATGGCGTGCAGCACCGCAGCGTTGACGCGCTTCAGCTCTTCGGGATCGAACCGCGCCGGCGCGCGCCCGATCTTGCCGTAGGAAAACTCCGCCGCGAGCGTCGCGAAATCCGGTCGCGCCTCCACGGGATCGGACGTGCCGAGTTTCGCCAGATGGCTGAGAATGGCGATCGGCTCGAAGCCGTCGTCGCGCAGCATCTGCGCCGAAAGCGAACCGAGCCGCTTCGACAGCGCCTCGCCATCGGCGCCGACGAGCAGCGGAAAGTGCCCGAATATCGGCAGCTTTGCGCCAAGCGCCTCGAAGATTTCCGCCTGCACGCCGGTGTTGGTGACGTGATCTTCGCCGCGCACGATGTGCGTGATCTTGTACTCGATGTCATCGACGACGGACGGCAGCGTGTAGAGATAGGCGCCGTCGGCGCGGATGAGGACGGGGTCGGACAGGGATGTCGTGTCGATCGACTGCGGCCCGCGCACGAGGTCGGTCCATTCCACGCGCTTGCCCGAGAGCTTGTAGCGCCAGTGCGCCTTGCGGCCTCCCGCCTCAAGCGCGGCGCGATCGGCGTCCGTCAGCGACAGCGCCGCGCGATCGTACACCGGCGGCTTGTTGCGCGACTGCGCGATGCGGCGTTTACGCTCGAGTTCGTCCTCGGTCTCGTAGCAGGGATACAGCAGGCCCGCAGCCTTCAGTTTTTCCGCCGCCGCGTCATAGGACGCAAACCGCGCCGACTGCTGCGCGCGCTCGTCCCAGTCGAGGCCGAGCCATCTGAGATCGGTCTCGATGCCTTCCTCGAACGCCTTCGTGGAGCGCTCGAGATCGGTGTCGTCGATGCGCAGGAGCATCTGGCCGCCCTGCTGGCGCGCGAAGAGCCAGTTCAGGAGGGCCGTGCGGATATTGCCGACATGGAGCCGGCCCGTGGGGCTCGGCGCGAAACGCAGTCTGGGTTGCATCGCGCCTTATCGCGGCTGCCGGCCCCTTGGACAAGCGCGGCCCGCCGTGGTGAATGGGCGCAAATCCGCCGAAACGATCCACAAGCAGTCCCAAAAGCATGCCAGGGAGGCCCCGATGGCCCATACGTCGCGTGAAGTCCGCCTGAAAAGCCGCCCCGTCGGCACGCCGAAGGCCGAGAACTTCGAGGTCGCCTCAGTGACGCTGGCCGATCCCGGCCCCGGCGAGGTTCTGGTCAAGAACCTGTGGATGTCCGTCGATCCCTACATGCGCGGCCGGATGTACGACCGGGAAAGCTATGTGCCGCCCTTCCAGATCGGCGAGGCCCTGCAGGGCGGCGCGGTCGGCCAGGTGGTCGCGTCCGGCGACCCGGCCTTCAAGGCTGGCGATCTGGTGGAGTCCATGTTCGGCTGGCGCGAGGCGTTCGTGGGCCCGGCCGGCGCGCTGCAGAAACTGCCCGCCTCCAACGCCCCGCCGCAGGCCTATCTCGGCGTGCTCGGCATGCCGGGCATGACCGCCTACACCGGCCTCCTGAACATCGGCGATCCCAAGCCCGGCGAAACCGTGTTCGTCTCCGGCGGCGCGGGCGCTGTGGGCTCGATCGTGGCGCAGATCGCCAAGATCAAGGGCTGCACGGTCGTGGCGTCGGTCGGCTCCGACGACAAGGCGAAGTGGCTGAAGGGCGTCGGCGTCGATGAAGTCGTGAACTACAAGACCTGCGGCGATCTCCTCGCCGCCGTGCGCGCAGCAGCGCCCAAGGGCATCGACGTCTATTTCGACAATGTCGGCGGCGAGCATCTTGAAGTGGCGCTCGAAGTGGCGCGTCCGGGCGCGCGCTTCGCCGAGTGCGGGATGATCTCGCAGTACAACGACACCGCGCCGAAGCCCGGCCCGCGCAATCTCATCTACGTCGTCGGCAAGAGCCTGAAGATCCAGGGCTTCATCGTCTCGAACTACTGGGGCCAGCGCGCCCAGTTCCTGACGGACATGACGCAGTGGATCGCCGAGGGAAAGATCAAGTGGGAAGAGACCGTGGAGCACGGCGTCGACAACGCCCCGCAGGCGTTCCTCAACCTCTTCTCCGGCGGCAACACCGGCAAGATGCTCGTCAAGCTGGGCTGATTTTTCTCCTCTAGAGCCTGAGTTACATGTCCCGTCTGTTCGACGCCTACGTCATGGTCGACTGGAGCGCCGCCTCCAAACCCACGACCGGCTCCGATTCCATCTGGATCGGGGTGCTGAAAAAGAACGTCCGCTTCCAGCTGGCGTTCGAAGCGCACAACCCGTCCACACGCGCCGAAGCGCTGGCGCTGATCGAAAAGACGCTCGCCGATCTCGCGCGCCGCAATGATCGCGTGCTGCTGGGCTTGGACTTCCCGCTCGGCTTTCCGAAAGGGACAGCGGCTGCGCTGAAGCTGAAGGGCGCGCCGTGGTCGGCGCTGATCGACTTCGTCGCCGCCGAGATGCGCGACAAGCCGGACAACACCAACAACCGCTTCCAGATCGGCGCGAAGATGAACCGGCTGATGACCGGCGAGGCGTTCCCGTTCTGGGGCTGCCCGGCGAAGGACGCCCAGACCATGCTCGCGGTGAAGCGCCCGCGCGATCACACCGCCGAAGACCTGCCCGAATATCGATCGGCGGAACAGGCGATCAAGGGCACCTCGCCGATCTGGAAGCTCTATTATCAGGGCTCCGTCGGCGGACAGGCGCTGACGGGTCTGCCCGTGCTGAAAAAGCTGAAGGGCAAGCTCGGCGACGGGCTGAAGCTCTGGCCGTTCGAGACGGGCTGGAAAACGCTGACGGCCGATGATCTCGAGGGCGTGGCCGTGGTGGCGGCGGAAATCTATCCGACCATGTACGCCGGAAAACCCGGCGCAGGCGAAGTGAAGGACGCCGTGCAGGTGCGCGCCGCCGCCGAGCACTTCGCCGCGCTCGACGAGAAAGGCCGGCTCGCCGCCGCGTTCGGTCCGAAGAAGGATCAGGACGCGATCGTCGAAACCGTCACGCAGGAAGAAGGCTGGATCCTCGGTGTTTGATTGAGCGCAGGATTCACGTTTCGCGCGGTTGCGCGAAACGATCCTGCGCACAGCGTGTAAGCCACGCGAACCGCGCGACGAGCACGCCGACGGAAATGCAACTCGCGACGAAGATGGCCTCCATCAAGCCTGTCACGCCGCGTCCCAGCATTTCACCGAGAAAAAACGCGAGCGGCGGCATCACGATCACGTAGGCAAAGACGTGGCTGGCAGTCGGGAACCAGTTGTCCCCGCGCCCGCGCAGGGCCGCCGCGGCCACGACTTGCCCGCCGTCCGGCGCCAGCACCAGCGCCGCGATCGGCATGAGCGCCGCCACCGCCGCAACCAGCGCTGGATCGGCGCTGTAGGCGCGTCCGACCGGGTGCGCGAACAGCAACAGCACGCCCCCTGCCGCAAACATCGCCAGCGTGTTGACGCCGAGCCCGAGCCAGCCGGCGCGGGTGGCCTGCGCGGGGTTGTCGGCGCCGATTGATTCCGAAACCAGCACCTGTGTCGCCGCGGCGATCCCCAGCGCGACCATGAACACGACCGCAAGCACGTTGAGCGCGATCTGATAGGTCGACACGGCGTCCTCGCCGATGCGCCCCGCGATCACCGTCATGCCGCCGAAGGCGCCCGCCTCCGCCACCTGACTGACCGCCGCCGCCGCGCCCACGGCGAGCATCGCGCGGAAACCCGGCGCTGTCGACGGCGCCGCCTGCGCGATCCCGAAGCCGCTATCGCGCAACTTGAAGTAAATCCAGCCGAGCAGGCCCCCGACGAGAAACACCCGCGCGCCCACGGTCGCCCACGCCGAACCCACCGCGCCGAACTTCGACACCAGCACGATGTTGAGGCCGATATTCACGGCGTTGCCGAGCCACATTACCGCGGCGCCCGCGTTTGGCCGCGAAATCGCTTCCATGAAGAATGACGCGGCGATGAATGTCAGGTGCAACGGGATGGACAAGCCCAGCACCGTCGCGACCTTGCCGGCCGCGACCGCCAGATCCGGCTTGATGCCGAGCGCGAGCAGCGCGGGCGTGGCGCCCAGCGCGATGAGCGCGGCCGATGCGCCGCCGGCGATCCAGCTGATGACGAGGCCTCGCCGCAGCACCGCGCCGGCATGGGTGGGATTGCCCTGGCCGATGGCGCGCGCGCCAAGGACCTGCACCGCCACGAGAAGACCGATTGCGCCGACGAGAAAAAGCCCCGTCGGCGCCCAGCCGAGCGCAAGGTGCGAGAGTTCCTTCGGCGCGAGCTGGCCTACGATGATGGTGTCGGCGACGCCCATGCCCATGATCCCCAGCCGCGCGATGGCGACGGGACCGGCGAGGCGGACGAGCCGCGGCAGGAGTGATGGAACTGACATGGAGGGGGTTCGACCGGCGGGCGCGTCCGGAAAAGGCCGGGCGCGCGGGACTGTGTGATGTGGGGAAGCGAGGTCTCAGAACGACGGCGGGCCGTCCGGCTCCGAGGCGGGTCCGGCGACGATCAGCGGCGCGCCGGTATGAACCTGCGGGTCTTCCAGCGCCGGGGCGGCCTCCGCCGCGGGCTCCTCGGCGCGACGACGGCGGAATGCGGCGACCTCAATCGTTTCGCCGGCGAAGTATCCGTCGCGACCGTCCTCCAGGCGCACGCGCATCCAGGGTCCGTCCGGCGCCGCCTCTACACGTCCGTTGATCCGCAACCGCTCGCCTGGCCGCGCCGACCGGATCGCCTTCGCATATTCAGCCGGGCCCTCGCGGATGGCGACGGCTTCGGCGACGGTCTGCGGCGACTTCGGCCAGAAGAACACGACGTCATAGTCGAGCGCCAGCTGGACCGGCGGGGGCGGCGGCGCGCCAACAGGCGCGGGCGCCGAAATCTGCGTCATGGTGATGGCGGCCTGTTCGGCGACCATCCGCGCCGCCGACGCCGGCGCGCTCCCCGCGGACCAGCCGGCCAGCGCGCCGCCGAAAACGACGACGCCAAGCGCCGCGCCCATGGTCATGCTGGCTGGAGAGCCGAACTGCGCCGCCGGGGCTGCAACCGCCCGCAACTGCGCCCACGCGCGACGCGCGCGCGCCGTTGCGCGGTCGATGAAGTCTCCGTGGGGCCAAGGCTGGATCATGGGCTGCCTCATAACATGGCGTCCCGAATCAGCACAGTCGCCGCCGTCACGCCGGCGCGCGAATTTTCGCATTTTCCTCCGCACACGCCACATCGCGCCGCCGTCCGGGCGCGGACGCGGCGTCGCCGCTCGCAAGCGGGAGGCGGGGCGCAAGGCAAAGCGCCGTTAAATGCCGGCCTTGCGACCGGCGGGTAGTGACGCTCGACCTTGCGCCCCGGTTCGGCCGTTATTCCCGGACGCGAGAGCAGGAGTTGCTGGATCGGAGAATTACTCCGCAACGTACGGTCCGGCCGGTCGCCGAGGGCAGAGCCCTCACGTGCCGGAGCAGCCTGTCTTGGCTCCACCTCGCGCTGCCGGTGCAACGTGCGGGACACCCGACTGTCCCGGACCCCGCGGTTTGCTTCCCCGCGGGCGTTCCACGCCGACCGCGCCCCGTCCGCCTGAAGATTTCGGAGCTCCTCGAAGCCCTCCCGTGAACGGCGCGCGAGGAGGAGTATCCGCGCAGAAAGACTCCGGTCGGATAGATTCTTCTGCGTTTGTTGGCGGCCAAGGGCTGGGACGGCGCAAAGTGCGGGATTGGCCCCTACGCTATTCCCTCATTTTCAGCGCCGGCGGCGTGTTCGGCGCCAATGTGATCTGATCGTCAGGAAAATCGCCTACATCATCATCCGGCGGAATGGTCTTGAAACGACTTTGAAAAGCCCGCGCTTCGACGCATGCTCGGGACTGGACGGAACCGAAAGTGAAAACCGAAGAGGTTGAGCGCTTCGCGGCGCTTGCGAAATCCATATCCTCCTACGTCGATCTCGAACGGTATATGGACGAGGTCGCGACGCGGCTCGGCTTCGCCTATTTCGCGCTGACGCACTACGTGAACGATCCGCTCGCCGCCAATGTCGCGAACGTCACAAACATTCCCGAAGGCCTCAGGCAGCTCGCCATCGCCAAGCAGCACGTAAAGTTCAGCCCCCTGCCGGCGCTCTGCAGAAGCAGGATCGCCGGGTTTTCCTGGTCGCAGGCGCTCGAAATGGCGCCTCCGTCAGCCGGGTACCAGGAAATCCAGCGCGACTATCGTGAGTTCGGCGTCGGCGAGGGGTACATCGTGCCCGCCAATCTCGTGGATGACATCTGCGGCGCGATCCAGTTTGCGGTTCGCAGGGACCAGGCGCTGCGGCCGCGCGTCTTTCCGCACGCCCAATACCTCGGCGCCCTCGCCTATGACGCCACGCGCCGGATCGCAAAAGCCAATAAATTTCCGTCCCCCGCGCCGCCCGATCTCACGGCGCGGCAGCTCGACTGCATCACGCTCGTGGCGCGCGGGAAGGGAGACTGGGAAATCGGCCGGCTGCTTGAGATCAGCAAGGAAACGGTGCACAAGCACATTCAGGCGGCGATGAAGCGATACGATGTCACGACGCGCACTCAACTCGTCGTGCGCGCGCTCTACAGTTCTCAGATTTCGTTCGACGACGTGCTCAACTGAAGTCGCCCGGGCGGGTCCAGTGTTTTTGCCCATGCCGTTCGGCTAGGCCAAACTCGCCACGCCTTATGGCCGTACCCTCTTCAGGCCGTTGGCGAATTGGAGCAATCACTCGACCGCTGGAGCATGCACTGGACAGGAGCCCGGCATGCCCTACTCCCAGCAACCTAGGTGGCAGACCTCGGACCTAGGCACGCGCGAACGCGCACATCATGACAGCGCGCCGCCGGACGCCAGGGCTCCGGCGAACGGACTGCACGATGCCGGCTCGTACCCAGCCGGGCCGGAAGGAAATCCCTTCTCCACGGAATCTGGCTCCGCGGACTCTGGCGCGGAACCGCTGGACGACGGCGGGGTGATGTTTCTGGACGACTCGATGGACCGTCTCCGCGCGGACTGGGTCGCGCGCCGCAACGGCGGCGGCCACGGCGAAAACAGCCCGCGGGACGAAGCCGCGCGCTTGCGCGTGGTGCATGCGATCCACCTGACCGAGTCCGCGCTGGTCGAAGTGTCCTTGGCCGGTCTGAGGCCCGAACTCATCCAGTCGTATCTCGCCGTGATCGGCGAACTGCATGCGCTCCGCGACGGCCGGGCAAGACCTGCGCCGGGGCCTGCATCTGGGCCCGCATCGGAGTTGCGCCCGATGGACCGTCGTGTCGGGCGCGGGCGGGCCGATGCAACCGTAGGCGGTGCGCCCAGGGCCCCCACGTTTACGCCGCGCCAGAAGGCTGTCGTCGAGCTGTTGCTCACGGGCGCCTCGACACGCAAGATCGCCGCCGGGCTCGAACTCGCCGAAGGCACGGTGAAAATCCACCTCGCCGCGATCTACCGGACGCTGGGCGTGCGCTCGCGCGCGGAGGCCATCGCCCGGCTGAAATAGCGCAACGGCCGCGACCCCTCAGCCGTTCGCCGCGCGCCGCGCCTCGATGCGCGTGTTGCGCAGGCCTTCGGCGACGAGGAACGCCAGATCGAGCGCCTGCGCGCCGTTCAGGCGCGGATCGCAGTGCGTGTGGTAGCGGTCGAAGAGATCCTCTTCCGTCACCGCCGAAGCGCCGCCCAGGCATTCGGTGACCTGCGCGCCGGTCATCTCCACGTGCACGCCGCCCGGGTAAGCGCCTTCGGCCGGCAGCACTTCCATGAAGGTGCGCACTTCCACGAGGATCCGGTCGAACGGCCGCGTCTTGTAGCCGGACTGCGTCTTCAGCGTGTTGCCGTGCATGGGATCGCAGGACCACACAACATTGCGGCCCTCCTTCCGCACAGCCCGCACGAGGCGCGGCAGGCCTGCGGCGGCCTTGTCGGACCCGAACCGCGCGATGAGCGTGAGACGCCCCGGCTCGTTGTCGG